>ONVG01000082.1 GCA_900321195.1 uncultured Eubacteriales bacterium | reverse complement strand
TAGTCACATAATTTGCATTATTGAAATGATTATTGATTGTAATAGGCGTTAAAATAACCATTTCGCTGTTGATGATTTTTGAAAATTGATTTCCGTGTATTTTTCGAGGTACAGCTATGATATTTAAAAGCAATAATACGGACATAAATTTTGTTGACGGCGTGGGTTTTCTCACTTTCCCTTCTCTTTCTCAGCTTGACTTTGTAAAGCATGCTTTTTCTACAAGAATAGGAGGAGTGAGCGAAAATGAATTCAAATCAATGAACCTCAATTTCAAGCGCGGTGATGACCATGAAAAAGTCATGGAGAACTACAGGATATTCTGCAAGGCGGCAGGCTTTGACTTTGATACCCTTGTAAGCTCGTCACAGGATCATAATATAAACGTCAGGTGCGTCACAAAAGCCGACTGCGGCATAGGAATAACCAGACCGCACGACATGCCCAGCGTTGATGCTCTTGTAACAAATGAGCCTGATGTAACTCTTGTCACACATTACGCGGACTGTACGCCGTTATTTTTTGCCGACCCCGAAAAAAAAGTAATAGCTCTTGCCCATGCAGGCTGGAAAGGCACAGTAAACAAAATAGGCGAAGCTGTTGTTGATGTAATGCAGGAAAATTACGGCTGTGACCCGACGGATATCATAGCCGTTGTCGGCCCTGCGATAGGCGCATGCTGCTATGAAGTCGATACTCCCGTTTATGAGAAATTCGCATCACTCACCGAGCTTAAACCCGCCTACTTCACAAAAAGTCTCGGTCACGGGAAATATCTTGTTGACTTAAAGGAAACGAACCGCCGCATGCTTCTCGAAGCAGGACTTCTCAGCATAAACATAAGCATAAGTGATGTATGCACGAAATGCAACAGCGGACTTCTTTACTCCCACCGCGCAAGCAAGGGCAAACGCGGCGGACTTATTGCAATGATGTGCATAAATAATAAATGAATATTTTTATCATCATGTAAATTTACACTTTATAAATACCGGCTGCCGCAGATAATTACGGACGGAAAAATCACTATAAATCTCGTCTGTAAATTTTATCACATTTTTTGTTGAAAATAATAATAGTTTATGATATAATATCAACATAATTATTATCGGAAAACAAAAAGGAGTGGTATATTTTGAAAAATAATTCAGGATGCAGCAAAGACATAGTTGACCAAAAACAGCAAAAAATATTTCTTTTCAGACTTAATGATTTAGAAAAACAAAATATTCTGAAAAAGAATAATGAAACAGAAACAATAAAACAGTCCGATCTTGAGAAAAAAAGAATGACATTTAAGTGTAAAATCTGCGGTTCGACAGTGTCTTCTGATGGCTCTTCAAAAGTCTATACATGCAAAAAATGCGGCTTAGAACAGTCTTTACCTGATTATTGCAGTGAACACGTATCTTTTTTATACGGAAGGGCTAATCATTATTTCAGAACAAAACGATTTTACAAAGCTTTACAGATCTTTCAGCAGATTGCTGCTGAATCTCCTGATGACTGCGAAGCATACAGATCTATCGTACTCAGCAGATATGGAATATCATATACCTCAGAAAATGAAATATACAGCAAGGAGCCACGTATCAATATAGTACGTTCAGACTCCATTCTCAACGACCCGAATTATATAAAAGCCATTTCTCTTGCAGATAAAGAAAGACGTTCTTTTTACATCAAAGAAGCTGAAAAAATAGAAAAGATAAATCAGGAAATACTGGAATTGGCTCAGACTGCCCCCTCATTTGATGTCATTATAGAATATCGCGGTCACGATTCAAAAAATCGCCATACTCCGGAAAAAGAGGTAGCCGAGAGGATTTACAGTCAGCTTAAGGAGGAGGGATTCAGCGTATACAACAGACAGATCAACGCTTTAGATCCGTCAGAACTCAGCTATGACGCATATCTTTACAAAGCACTTTACTCCGCAAAGATCATGCTTATATTTGCTTCTAAACCGGAATATTTCAATGATACCAAAATTGTTAACGAATGGAGTATTTTTTCAGAAAGAATGAGAAATAAGGAAAAAAAGATTATCGTTAACTGTATCAGCGAGATCAATGAGAATGACATTCCCGAAGAACTCAACCGTAACATGGTATATAATTTTACGGATTATACATTCAGGCGTGAAATAACAGAACTTACCGAACAGGTAGTTGATCGAAAAGGAAAATTACAGTGAAGCCGAAAACAAATGCTACCTCTTACTTTCAAGCTATCCGGATAACTCATCGGCTTATCTTGGATTGCTGCTTTGTGACATGAAAGTAAGAAAAAAAGAAGATTTAGCCGATTGTAATGAATCGTTTGTAAAAAATAAAAATTACAGAAAAATCCTGCTTCTTGATAAGGAAATGTCTGCCGAACTTCAAGGATATATTGATACCATTAATGACAGATATATTAAAGGCATTTATGACCGAAAATATAAACAGGCACTTGAAATATATAATAACGGTCAGTTTAATATAAAAAGCATGATAAAAGCAAAAAATGCTTTTGATCTCATGGATGGGTACAAAGATTCCGAAAAGCTTTCGGAGGAATGTTCACTCATTATAAAAGAACTCGAAAAAAAAGAGAAAAAAACAGAAGCAGACGAACTGCTTGAAAGATCATTAAGATTCTGGGATAAAGCAGAAAAGCTACAGCAATATCATTATGCTAAACTTGCCTTTGAAGATCTTGAAAACGCAGAAAGTATTTATCACAATCTTCCTGAATCCGAACAATCTATTATCAGATGCCATGAAATATACGGTCAATATTCTTCTCTGCATGAAAAATTACTAAAAGAATATGAAGAGCAGAAAAGAAAGCAAAGAGACAAAGAAGAACAAAGAGGAAAACTCAAAAGTTTCTTTACTCTGAAAAAAAAATAATTATAAACAAAACTGCACTGTAAAACTTTAAACGGTCTTACAGTGCAGTTTTTTCTTTAATCCGATAATTAATATTTTTCCGAATAATGATGTGCTTTTTCAAGAAGCATGTCCTTAACCTTCATAAGACGTGTACGGCTGCTTCTGTCATTTTCCTCAAGCTTCATGGCAATGTACTTGATGGTGTTTTCATATCTCGGTATCATAACATGCTCAAGTGAATTTACTCTCCTTCGTGTCCTCTCTATCTCAGCCGCCATAAGCTCACAGCTTTTTTCTGTTTCGGCAAGCTTTATAAGATCGGGCAGCAGATCATGCAGCGACATTACGGCATCATCAAGCTCGAATGATGTGAATGCAAAGCCGTATGGAAAAATATCTCCCTCATTCGGACTCTGACTTACGGATGTAAAAACAGGAACATCAACGCTCATTATGTTCTTTGAGCCTACTTCAACACCCGTCTGCTGTTTCGAGGACATAAGCGATGAATCAAGAGCCTTTTTGCTCATAACAGCGCCTGCATTTACAAAGTGCGCGCTGCACTGTTCAAGCTCAGCCTCTATCTTTTCACGAAGCTTCTTATTCTGCTGTACAAGCTCGATAAACTGACGCATCAGCTCATCACGCTTATCCTTGAGCATTTTATGTCCCCTTTTGGCAGTTATGAGCTGCTTTTTCAGCTTGGTCATCTGCATTCTCGTGGGGTTTACATTCATAATGTCCATCTCAGATGCTCCTTCGTGATATTATTTGCCGTAGTACTTATCAAGCATGTCGTCCTTTATTCTTTTCAGCTCACTGCGGGGAAGAATATGGAGCAAACGCCAACCTGTATCAAGAGTATCCTCTATTGTACGGTTAGTCGTGTAGCCCTGTGATACATACTCTCTCTCAAACGCTTCGGCAAACTCTGCATACTTCTTGTCTATATCGGTAAGAGCCGCTTCACCAAGCACTATCATAAGCTCTCTTGCGTCCTTATGCCCTTATCTTTAAGACGTGAAAGTGACGGAAGAACATCTATAGGCGGTGTGATACCCTTTCTGTACAGCTCACGGCTGAGAATTATCTGTCCCTCTGTGATATATCCGGTAAGGTCGGGGATAGGATGCGTTTTGTCGTCCTCCGGCATCGTCAGTATCGGGATAAGAGTTATAGAGCCGTTCTTTCCCTTCTGTCTGCCTGCACGTTCATAAAGTGTCGCAAGGTTAGTGTACATGTAGCCGGGATAGCCTCGTCTGCCGGGTACTTCCTTACGTGCTGCCGATACCTCACGGAGAGCATCGGCATAGTTTGTGATATCGGTCATTATTACAAGAACGTGCATACCCATATCGAATGCAAGATATTCCGCTGCGGTAAGAGCCATTCGCGGCGTAGCTATACGCTCGATAGCCGGGTCGTTAGCAAGGTTTACGAACATTACAGTTCTGTCTATAGCGCCTGTTTCACGGAAGGACTGTACAAAGTAGTCGGACTCCTCATAGGTTATACCCATTGCCGCAAATACAACGGCAAACTGTTCGTCCTTGCCTCTTACTGCCGCCTGACGCGCTATCTGTGCGGCAAGCTGAGCATGCGGAAGGCCTGACGCCGAGAATATCGGGAGCTTCTGTCCCCTTACAAGAGTATTAAGTCCGTCAATAGCGGATATGCCTGTCTGTATGAACTCCTGCGGATAGTCACGCGCAGCCGGATTCATAGGCGTACCGTTGATATCCATTCTCTTTTCGGGAATAATAGCCGGACCGTCGTCTATAGGATTTCCGAGACCGTCAAATACTCTCGAAAGCATATCTCCCGAAACCGGAAGCTCCATAGACTTTCCTAAAAAACGCACCTTTGAATGTGCAAGGTTTATGCCTGCTGCCGAGTCAAAAAGCTGTACAAGAGCATTTGTACCGTCTACCTCAAGCACCTGACAGCGGCGTATGTCACCATTGGGAAGCTCTATCTCGCCAAGCTCGTTATAGGTAACTCCCTCGACGTCGCTTATCATCATAAGAGGACCTGCAACCTCTCGTATTGTACGGTATTCCTTCGGCATCAGTCCTCACTCCTTTCGATTACATCCTCTATTTCTTTTTTAAGGATAGCCTCGATAGACTCGTATTCGCCGTCTATCTTGTCCTCTTCCTCATATTTGAAACGTCCTATCCTCTCACGGACAGGCATCTTCATAAGCAATTCTATATCTGCGCCGTTTTTGAGTGCTTCGGATGAGCTGTCATAGCAAAGAAGTATAGCTCTCATCATCAACACCTGCTTTTTGAGCGATGTATATGTATCCACCGAATCAAAAGCGTTCTGATGCAGATAGTCCTCACGTATAGAACGCGCTGTTTCAAGCTTCAGTCTGTCGTTTGATGAAAGCGCATCCATACCTACAAGGTTTACTATTTCCTGAAGCTCTGCTTCGTCCTGCAAGAGCGCCATAAGACGGCCTCTCAGCTCCATGAAGTCCTCAGACGCATTCTCCTTGTACCATTCTGCAAGCTGGTCTGTGTAAAGAGAATAGCTTGTCAGCCAGTTGATAGCAGGGAAATGTCTTTTATATGCAAGAGAAGCATCAAGTCCCCAGAATACCTTGACTATTCTTAGCGTTGCCTGAGAAACAGGCTCGGATATATCGCCGCCCGGAGGTGAAACAGCGCCGATGACCGAAAGTGCTCCCTCTTTATTGCCGCTGCCGTTTACGATAACACGGCCTGCGCGCTCATAGAACTGAGCAAGTCGGCTGCCGAGGTAAGCAGGATAACCTTCTTCACCGGGCATTTCCTCAAGACGGCCTGACATCTCTCTGAGAGCCTCAGCCCAGCGTGATGTCGAGTCAGCCATAAGAGCGACTGTATAGCCCATATCTCTGAAATACTCTGCTATAGTTATACCTGTATATATAGACGCTTCACGCGCAGCAACAGGCATATCGGATGTGTTTGCGATAAGAACCGTTCTCTCCATAAGGGAATTTCCTGTACGCGGGTCTTTCAGCTCAGGGAATTCATTAAGAACGTCCGTCATCTCGTTACCGCGCTCACCGCAGCCGATATATACGATTATATCCGCAGCAGCCCATTTTGCAAGCTGATGCTGTACTACAGTCTTGCCCGAACCGAACGGACCCGGAACTGCCGCAACACCGCCCTTTGCTATCGGGAAAAGCGTATCTATAGTTCTCTGACCTGTTGTAAGGAGAATATCCGGAGAGAGCTTTCTCTTGTAGGGTCTGCCGACTCTTACCGGCCATTTTACAGACATTTTTACATGCTGTGTCTTGCCGTCGTTTTCAACTATGGCAACTGTCTCATCGATATTATAGTCACCTTCAAGAATACTCTTGACAGTGCCGCCTGCGCCGGGAGGAAGCATTATCTTATGGATAACAGCATTTGTTTCCCTGACTGTGCCGATAACATCACCGGGAGCTACTTTGTAGCCTACTTTAACGCCGGGCTTGAAATGCCATTTTTTCTTATGGTCGAGAGAGGGCACTTCAACACCTCTTGTAAGGTTGCTGCCTGCCACCTTCATTATCTCGTTAAGAGGACGCTGTATACCGTCATATATAGAGCCGATAAGACCGGGGCCAAGCTCGACTGAAAGCGGCACACCCGTAGACTCTACCGTTTCACCGGGGCCAAGTCCCGATGTTTCCTCATATACCTGTATTGACGCTCTGTCACCGTGCATCTCGATTATCTCGCCTATAAGACGCTGACTGCTTACACGAACAACGTCAAACATATTTGCGTCACGCATACCCTCTGCTATTACGAGAGGGCCTGCTACTTTAGTTATAATTCCGCTTATCAAGTTATACACCTCAATTTTTAAAGAGTATGTCCGAGCCGACAGCCTTCTCTACAAAAGAAGAAAGTCTCCTCTGACCTATTCCCGTATTTCCTCGTACTCCGGGAAGGATTATCGCATAATAATCATTATCGGTAAGCTGCTTCAGAAGCTGTGCCGACTCGGAAGGGACTTCGCATACAAAGCGGTCCATACCTACAGCGCCAAAGCCCTTTATGCTTTCACTATCGCCTATTATAGCAATACTTTTAGCCATATATCTCACGCAGCCTTTCTCTTATTTTATCAGGCGGAGTTTTTGTTTTTATACCGCTTGCAATAATATTAATAAGCTTTCTCTCGTACTTGCAGCCTATATAATAGCCGACCAAAGGCTCAGGACCTTCGCTCGACATCCTGCACATCTGCTTTGCAAGAACAACAAGCTTATTGTCGATGAATTTTTCAAGATCCGAGGTGGATTTTTTATATATTTCCATAGCCTTGCGGCAATCGAAATCATTTATCTTTTCAAGATACTTTATAACAGCATCGCTGCCCTGCATAGCCGCCCTTATAAGCTGTTTTTTATCGATGCCTCTGCACTCGCACAAAGCATTCTCGTAAAAATATTTCTGAACATCCGCCTTTGCGCCTCTTATGGCTATCTTGACATCAGAGTAGAATACAAGTGTTGAAAAATACTCTTCAAGAAAAGCCGAGCGGGAATTTTTTCCCTCTTTAAGAAGCTGCTCCAGAACTGCGCGGTCTATGATAGCGTCACTGTTGCGCGCGTCCTTTGTTTCCGCAAGAAGCTGATAAGCCTTATCGGCAGGCTTTCCGAGCCATTCCGGAAGCTTGTCAAAGCGTCTGTTTTCGACTATATATTTCATGTCCTCGACCTTGACTGTACACGGCTCTATTATAAGCGGCTCAAACCTTTTGTTTGACATAACGCCTTTAAGCACCGTTTTAAGATTGTGGACATCATTCTGTATAAAGAACGGAAGAAACAGGTTGAAATCGGGAGCAACGCTTTTTATGTATTTCCACATTTTTTCCCTGCTGCTGTCTATTATCTCATCAACGGTATTGCCTTCACCGTAGCCCTTGTCTTTGAGATAACGTATAAGCTCGTCCTCGCTTTTGAGAACAAGGAGCTGTTCAACATCCGATAAGGAAAACATTGACTTTTCCTTTGCGCGCACGGAGCCTATGGAAAATTCATATGATAATGCCATAAAACTCCCCCTTAATCCCTGAACAGTTCACGGTTTATCAGATCCTCAACAGCCTCGCGCTTATCTGCGATGACCGAGGAAAAGCTCATATTATCCTCGATATCTCCGTTTCTTATTGATTACACTCTTTTGATATCCCTTGAATTGAGCATCACAATGCCCTCTTTTTTTCCGAGGGTAGCGGCAAGCTTATATATAAGCTCGAAATATTCCTTGTCGCCGAGACCTGTCATATATTCTTCAACAGCAGCAACAGCCTTATCTATCTCTGCTCTTTTGGTTTTAAGTATAGCGTTTCTTTTTTCAAGCTCCACACGGCTGCGGCAGGATTTCATCATTCTTGCGTCAAGCTCTGCCTTTTTCTTTTCTGCAGCGTTTTCAAATTCCTTTGCCTTAGCTCTGCCCTTATCGAGTATCTCACGGCACTTTTTTTCGGATTCTGATTTTATTTCTGCAATATTCTTTTCGCTGTCCTCATTTATAACGGACAGTATCTTTTCACCGCTGCTCATTCTGACGACCCACCTTTATTGTATTTTTTCATGCTGAACTCAGATATTAAGACCAGGTACAGAAATAACTACAAGAAGTGATACGATAAAGGCAAGAAGTGCATATATCTCAACGAGTGTTATCGAAACCATTGCCTTTGAGAAGTTTTTCTCGTCCTTAGCCGTCATAGTGATGCCTGAAACAGCAGCCTTACCCTGTGCAAAGCCTGACATCATACCGCCGATGCCGATAGCTATTGATGCAGCAAGGAAAGCAAAGCCCTGACCGAGTGTAGGAAGGTCGCCGCCGAGAACGCCGCAGTTTATAAGGATAAGGAAACCGACGATAAATCCGTAAAGACCCTGTGTACCGGGAAGAAGTGTAAGAACGAGCATTTTACCGAACATTGATGAGTCCTCGGAAAGGACGCCCATTGATGTCTGAGCTGCGTTGCCTACGCCCTTTGCAGAACCTATTCCTGCAAATACAGTTGCTATTGAAGCTGCAAGAATTGCCAAAAACATACCAAACATAATTATTTACCTCCGTTAATAGATGATTTTATTATTGATCGTCATTGCTGCCCTTTGTTTTGAAGTTTTTGCTCTTTACAGAGAACGGCTCAAAGGGTTTTCCGCCGCCCTCATAGAATTTGCTGAACATCTCAACATACTGCAGTCTCATTGTATGCACATAAGAACCGAGTGCATTAAGACCTATCGTTATAGCATGACCTATGATAAAGAGTATTATCATAAATATTATTCCTATAAAGCTTGTTCCGAAAAGTGTTGAGAGCATATTGAATACCTGTGCCATAACTCCCGTTGTAAGTCCGAGAGCAAGAAGTCTTGAATAGCTGAGAAGGTCGCTTATATAGCTCGTTATATCATACAGTGATGCAACGCCGCCTAAAAGCTTTCCGAATATGCCTTTCTTTCCTCTGCCCTGAGTAAGTATCAGTCCGACAGCGGCACATATCGCTGTGCCTGCGCCTATATAGAGGACTGTCTGGCTGAATGCCATTCCTGCGCCGATTACTGCAAAGCCTATAAGCATAAGCATCCACAATCCCGTATCGAAAAAGGCTTCGGCATACCGTTTGTTTTTCAGGCATACATAGAACTTACATCCCATACCGACAAGTATATGTACAAGTCCGAGCGCTATGGAGAGTATCATTATTACAAGAGCATCCTTCTGCGTATCAAGTATCGGCCAGGGAAGCAGCTCCCGCATCGTTATCGCATTTCCTGTCACCATTTTATATATGACGGCAGGCGCATCACCGAATATACTTCCGAATACAAGACCCCAGAATATCGTGAAGTAACCGCAGTTGCGGAAAAGCCTGACATTGTTCCGCATTTTTTTATCGGGCTTGAAGCACTTCAATATGATAGTAGTAGCTATTACCATAAGCAGACCATAGCCCGCATCGGAAAACATCATTCCGAAGAAGAAATAGAAGAAGAAGGCAAGTATAGGTGTCGGATCGACATCCTCATGTGAAGGGCATGAATACATCGTTACGATACTTTCAGCAGGCTCTGTGAAGCTGTTGTTTTTGAGCTTGACTGGCGCTTCTTCATCGCTCACGTCCTCAAATTCGACAACACAGTTCGCTATCCTGTCACACAGCTCCTGCAGCTTTCCGCAGTCCTCCTCAGGTATGTAGCCGTTAAGAACAAATACATGCTCTGTCTGGTCAAGCTCTGATATGACGCGGTATTTTTCCGCCCTGAGATTGAAATAGTCCTGAGTATCGCATATTGCCTCACGATAATCAAGATACGAGATTATATCGTTCTTAGCCTGTTCATCTTTAAGCTCGATATCGCTGCTTTTAGCAAGCTGTCTTTGCATCTTGACTGAGGGTGTACGGCTCGTCGGGTTGAGCGGCCGTGAATAGCCGAGTGTACGGAGAGCCTTTTCGGCTTCCTCCCTTTGTTTTTTCGGTGCAAACAGCACTATACACGTCATGGACGCTGATGAGTAGATAATTTCAAACTCGAATACAAGCTCAGGACATTCCGCTGCAAGACTTTCCGAAAGCGTGATATCGTCATACAGCTTAGGGAGTGTACCTATAAATATCGCAGTATTGGCTGTATCCTTTGTATTAAGGGGAATATCGAGTTTTTTCCAGGGTTCAAGCTGAGCGATAGAGGTTTTTATCCTTATCTGTTCGGCAGCATAATCTGCTCTCTGTTTTTCAAGTCTTATTATCTTCTGACAGATACCTATTATCTTTGCCGATTCAGTCGCCAGTCTGCCTATCTCATCAGGGTCTATCTCCTTTTTGCCCTTAAAGCTTGCAAGCAGACCTTTTTTCTCCGGAGATATACTGTTAAGTATTTTAAGTGCCTGTTCCGTTACCTCTGCATTTCGCTCAAACTGTTTGAGCTGTGCGGAGGTATCTATGCGCTTAAAGCCCTCTTCCTGAGCTTCGGTATGCTTTACCTGTACAAGAGCGCTGTTCTGGAGATGCTCAAGTATTCGTTTTCTGTCCTTTTTAAGAGCGATTATCCTGACGGATCTCATTTTTAACTTTGCCAAATTTTTATCACCACACTTTTGATAATTTCAGCCGCATGTTATCAGACGGATGTAAGCATCTCAACAACATGCTTTGTAACACTGCCTATGTTCTTTCCGGCATTTTTTGAAAGCCTGCCGCACTCTATCTGAACATCTGCTCTTGCTCTTTCAAGCTCCATTTCGGTCATCTGCGTCATTTCCAATTCACGCTTTTTGAGCATTTTTTCAGACTCTCTCTGAGTATCGGCAATAAGCGTTTTTGCCTGTGTCCTGGCATTTTGCTTATCAAGCTCAGCCTGTTTTCTGGCATCCGCTTCTTTCTGAGAGCATTTCTTTTCAGCTTCCAGAACTGCCTTTAGCATCTCACTTGCCATAAACAAATTCTCCTTTACAAAAAAATCAGAACGATATAAAGCCTATCTGCGACAGAACACGCTCATACTCTAATTAAATCATATTTTCATATAAATTGCAATTTATTTTTATTAAATAATTATACAAAATAAGTCGATAAATTCTTATTTTTCATCAATAAGCAAAAAAACAATGCATGATAACCAAGTTTTCACCTTGATTATCATGCATTATAACTAATTTATCGTATTATCCGAAGATATACGCTTTATCACTATCATTCTGTCATCTTTAAGCCTGTATGATACCCGCCCGAAAAATTTATTTTTGCATGCGGGACATTCAAACTCAGATATGAAATATCTGTTTTTCCATTCCCATTTGCCCCTGCGCCTGCATCTGCGTCCGCATAACTGGCAGTTGAAATGGACATTCCCTATATCAGCGAGCATCTCATCCATAGTAACATACGGACGGGAAACGCTTTTTTCACCCGAAAGGCTTTTTCCCGACCTGACATAGCACATCAGCGCCTGACGGAGATACACTTTCCTGAGACATTCTGCGGCGATACGACAGTCGCCTACAGCCCTGTGATGCTTGTAAGCGTCGGTATCGACAGACATTTTCTGCGCCGCAGTCATAAGCGACAGTGAATTTTCTTCCGTAAGTCCAAGCATATCCTGACAGTATATCTGAAGGTCGATATACTTATCTATAAAATCAAGCTTAGGGCTGCCGAGAAAATATTCACAGTTTGATTCAAGCGTTGAAATATCGCTGCTGCTCCAGCTCATAAGGACTGCATCCCCTAAAAAGCGCTTGAACCTGCTCAGCGCATAATTGAAGTTAACGCCGTTTTTCAGCTCATCATCCTTTATAGAGGTCAGTCTTTTTACGGTGCTGTTAAGCCGCTTTGTAACGACAGGTCTTATGAGCATTGAAAATTTTTCCTTCTCATTCATGTCGTCATCAAGCTTTACAGCACCAAATTCTATTATCTCATTTATATACTTTTGCTTTTTACGGCAAAAGCCGCTGTTCCATTCAAGGTCAAGGATAACATATTCCATCAGCCGTTTCTGCTCTGCGCTTTAAGGCGAAGCTCCTTGTTGAGTATCGTCTTGCGCATCCTTATCGAGCTTGGAGTCACCTCTACAAGCTCATCATCATTTATAAATTCAAGCGACTGTTCAAGACTGAGTATAGTGGGCGGTGTAAGCTTCAATGCCTCGTCAGAACCTGCCGCACGGGTATTTGTTATATGCTTTTTCTTGCATACGTTTACTACCATATCTTCATTTTTCGGGTTAGCGCCGACTATCATTCCCTCGTATACTTCAACGCCGGGACCTATGAACATTCTGCCCCTGTCCTGAGCGGCAAAAAGTCCGTAGCCTGTGCTTGTGCCTGTTTCGTGAGCTATGAGCGAGCCTTGTGTACGAGACTGTATCTCTCCCTTGTATTCCTCATAGCCGTCAAATATATGGTTCATAATGCCGTTTCCGTTCGTATCGGTCATAAATTCAGGACGATATCCCATAAGACCTCTTGACGGTATCCTGAATTCGATGTGCGTAACTCCCGATTCACGTGTACCCATATTCAGAAGCTCTGCTTTTCTTGAGCCAAGCTTTTCCATTATCGGACCTACATAGCTGTCGGGTACTTCTATCATAAGAAGCTCCATAGGCTCGCAAAGCTTGCCGTTTATCTCTTTCATTATTACCTTCGGTCTTGATACCTGGAATTCAAAGTCCTGACGGCGCATTGTTTCTATAAGGATAGAAAGGTGAAGCTCGCCTCTGCCCGATACCTTGAATGTATCTGCGGAGTCTGTTTCCTCAACACGCATAGCAACGTTTGTTTCCACCTCTTTAAAAAGTCTGTCACGGATATTTCTTGATGTAACATACTTTCCCTCACGGCCTGCAAACGGGCTGTTGTTTACCATAAAGAGCATTGATACTGTAGGCTCGTCTATTTTTACGAACGGCAGCGGCTCCTGATGCTCAGGGTCACACGCTGTTTCACCTATATTAAGGTCTGTTATACCCGATACCGCAACTATATCGCCTAATGATGCGCTCTGTGATTCTACACGCTTCAGTCCCTCGAACTGATAGAGCTTAGTGATACGGGCATTCTTGCGGCTGCCGTCGTTGTGACAAAGAGTAACATTCTGTCCGACCCTGCAGCTTCCTCTTTCAACTCTGCCTATGCCTATCCTGCCGACATATTCATCATAGTCTATATTCGAGAACAAAAGCTGGAGAGGACCGTTCATATCTCCCGACGGAGCAGGTATCTCTTCAAGTATCTTGTCAAAAAGCGGCTTCATATCCGTACCTGTTTCATGGGGATCAAGTACTGCATAGCCGTCACGTCCGGAAGCATATACTACAGGGAATTCAAGCTGGTCATCATCGGCGCCAAGCTCTATGAAAAGGTCTAATACTTCATCAACGACCTCCTCAGGTCTTGCGCCAGGTCTGTCTATCTTATTTACAACGACAAGCGGCTTTTTGCCGAGTCCGAGAGCCTTTTTCAGAACGAAGCGTGTCTGCGGCATGCATCCCTCGAATGCATCCACGAGCAGCAAAACGCCGTCTACCATCATAAGTATTCGCTCGACCTCGCCGCCGAAATCAGCATGTCCGGGAGTATCGACAATATTTATCTTTGTACCCTTGTACATTACTGCCGTATTTTTTGAGAGGATAGTTATACCTCTTTCTCTTTCGAGGTCATTGGAGTCCATAACACGCTCTGCAACAGCCTCATTCTCCCTGAAAATACCGCTCTGACGGAGAAGCTGGTCAACAAGCGTTGTTTTGCCGTGATCGACATGTGCAATTATCGCTATATTTCTTAAATTATCTCTCGTATCCATCAGTATCCCTCTTTAAATCATAATAAACTATTGTATTATAACATATTTTTGCTGAAATTTACAAGAAATAATCATAAATATATAAATTTCTGCAAAAAGCCAAAAAATAACTCCCAAAGCCACATCGTTTTAGGGAATTTTTAAGACTCTGCTCTCGTAAAGGCATCATCGGAGGTCTGCTCGCGGGAGACCGTTCCCAAAACTGCCGGACGAAAAAATCTCCCGCAGGTTTCCCTGCAGGAGATAATTTTTCAGGTCATTTATGAGCTGATATCAAATCAGTCATGTACCTTTCTTTTCTTTGTAGAAACAAGAACTATACCAACAGCCGCAGCTGCTACAGCAGCGATAGCGATAGGCATACCGCTGTCACCTGTAGGAGGTGTTGAACCGCCGGGAGTTCCGGGTGTTGAAGGAACAGAAGGTGTTGATGCGCCGGGTATGGATGTATCGAACTCGTCCTTAGACTCAGTCTTTGAATTTTCATCGATTATCTCGGAAGGATCAACAGGCTTCTCACCGAATGTCTCGACCATGTAGACGCCTTCATAGTCTTTCCATTCGCCTGACTGATATCTGAACTTTGTCTTTTCAACGCCGCGGCCGGGTTTAAGCTCGCCGTTAACATCGATAACATAGATCTGACCTGCATTTGCTTCATCGCTAAAGTCGAGGTCTACTGTCTGGAATGCTTCCACGCCGTTTCTTACGTCCTCATCTTTAACACCGCTGTTGAAGATGAACTTTGTAGCGCCGTAAGGTACTCTTGCCTGCCAGATATCTGTGCCTTCGATCTGTGTCATTTCCTGACCAGGATACCACTTATCAAATGCCTGACCAGCGCCGTCCTCT
>ONVG01000012.1 GCA_900321195.1 uncultured Eubacteriales bacterium | reverse complement strand
TATTCCGTAGAACTGTACGATATAATAGCGCTTGCTTTCCTTTTGCTGTTCCTTTTCTATCAGGCTATGTACCTTGCAGGTCTGAACAATACTACGGCGGTAAGAAAGTCTGCCGTATATGGCACGATGTTTACTGTAGTAGGACTTGCTGCATGCGCTGATCTTTTTATAAAGATGTTCTATCCGCAGCCGGCAGCATCAAATATAGATACACAGATAGTTGAGCCTACTCTTATAAACATACTTACATATGCAGGCGATGCAGCGCTTTGCTTCTATGCTGCGTTCTTTGCAAAGGATGCACTTAAAGGCGCTGAGCTTTCACTCAGACAGGCAGCTTATGATGCGGATGATGACAATGATGAAAGCGGAATGGTCGAGATATCGGCCGGAGTTGTGCCTTCAGACAATGCCGCAGACAAAAAAGAGGAAAAGATCGATGAGCCTTTTGTCAACAAGCTGACATTTGCAGAGGTCGAGGCAGACAAAACCGATGCTGACGAGGAAGATCCGGAAGAAAACTCTGTTGAAGAAGAGGAAGATGAGCCTATAGACATCAGCACGGCAGTTATGACTGAATATAACGAGGATGGTCGGCAGGTGAATATATACAAGCCAGTATATGCCGAGGTCGAAGAACCTGAGGATGACGGTATGAATGACTGCGATACATCCGAGGAAGAGGAATCCGAAAACGAAACTCTTTCCGAGGAGGAAGAGGAAACTCCCCAAAGCGTAAGAGAGGCAAAAAGACAGGCCTATGACAAGGCAGCCGCAAGTATAATGAGCGACAGAACAAAAGAAAAAATAGATCCTTCAAGCTTTGCTATGCCGGAGGTATCCGAGCCTGCAAAGGCTGATGATTCCAACGACGGCGCATATGCCGAGCTTTTTAAGATGCTTGACGATCTTAAATAAAAGCTTATTAAGCGGACACGGTACAGTATATCGTGTCCGCTTTTTATATCAGATCCTGCTTGTTGAACATAAATTGAAAATAAGCAGTTTTTATGTTTTTTTTGTGGAAAGACTTGTAATTTGAAAAGGAATGTTGTATAATAATAAAGACATAAAATATTAGGAGGTAATTCCCATGCCAGTAAAAGTTGCTATTAATGGTTTTGGCCGTATAGGCCGTCTTGCATTCAGACAGATGTTTGATGCTCCCGGTTATGAGATCGTTGCTATCAACGACCTTACAAAGCCCTCTATGCTTGCTAATCTTCTCAAGTATGATACCGCTCAGGGCGGTTACTGCGGTAAGATCGGTGAAGGTCTTCACACAGTAAGCGCTGATGATGAGGCTGGTACTCTCACAGTTGACGGCAAGACTCTTACAATCTATGCTAAGGCTAATGCTGCTGAGCTTCCCTGGGGCGAACTCGGTGTAGACGTTGTTCTCGAGTGCACAGGTTTCTACTGCTCAAAGGCTAAGTCACAGGCTCACATCGATGCAGGTGCTAAGAAAGTTGTTATTTCTGCTCCCGCAGGCAATGATCTTAAAACTATCGTATTCAGCGTTAACGAGAATACTCTTACAGCTGAAGATACAATAATTTCTGCTGCTTCTTGTACAACAAACTGCCTCGCTCCTATGGCTAAGGCTCTTAATGATTATGCTCCTATACAGAGCGGTATCATGTCAACTATCCACGCTTACACAGGCGATCAGATGATCCTTGACGGTCCTCACAGAAAGGGCGACTTCAGAAGAGCAAGAGCAGGCGCTGCTAACATAGTTCCTAACTCAACAGGTGCTGCTAAGGCTATCGGTCTTGTTATTCCTGAGCTCAACGGCAAACTCATCGGTTCTGCTCAGCGTGTTCCGGTTCCGACAGGTTCAACAACTATCCTTACAGCTGTTGTTAAGAAGGAAGGCGTTACAAAGGAAGCTATCAACGCTGCTATGCAGAACGCTGCTTCTGAGTCTTTCGGCTACAACGAGGATCCTATCGTTTCTTCTGACGTTATCGGCATGAAGTTCGGTTCACTCTTTGATGCTACTCAGACAATGGTTAGCCAGATCGCTGACGACCTCTATGAGGTTCAGGTAGTTTCCTGGTATGACAACGAGAACAGCTACACAAGCCAGATGGTAAGAACAATTAAGTACTTCGCAGAGCTTGGCTGATATATCTTTTGATATCGATTATCCCTGTCGGTTTTCCGGCAGGGATTTTTTGTGCTTATTTTTACAAATATTGTAGAAATTTGCTGTTTACATTCAGCTGATAAAATGATACTATTATCATTAGATAAATAATAAAACAAAGCTTTTATTGCTTTGTCAGGGGCGCAGTTTATTATAGGAATGAAATTATGCATTGCTATGGGGGTGTTATCGTGTCTGAAAAGTCCGCTGGGTCGTGGGTGAATAAGCTGTTGGGCTTTTTTAACAGTACCTCGAATTTCAGGATAATTTTTATGCTTGTGCTGATGTTTGATGTAAGATATCTTGCACAGACGGCTTATAATATCGTGCTTTCACTTATGGGCTTATGGGCGCTGTTCCTTTTTGCAGACAGAATGATAGTCAAAAAACGCATACACCGTGTAAGGTACAGATATATCATCTATCTGTTTCTTTTGAGTGCCTGTATTTCGGTCATACTGCACAGTGAGAGAAATCTTATGGCAAATATCGTCACGCTGTTCTGGATGACGGTCTGTTTTTTCCTTTTTTACGGCTCCCATGCGGAAAAAAGCAACTACAGACTTAAAAAGGAGATGCGTGTCTGTTTTGATGTGATAAACTTTGTCACAACGCTTATAATGCTTGTAAGTCTTGTTCTGTTTGCTGTATTCCCTAAAGGATTTACGCTGATGGGCTTTGAATTCTGTATAATAGAGAGCCGCTTTGTCGGCGTTATACCCAATGCAAATGTAACGGCGTTTTACTCGGTCGTATCGATAGTGTTCTGCACATTCCTGCTCAGAATGCGAAGGTCTGACAGAACTATAAATATAAAATACAGGATATGGTACATAGCATGTATCATCATAAATTCATTTACGCTCATACTTACCGACTCGAATGCGTCACTGCTGTTTATGATGGTCTATATATCATTCTGGTTTTTCTATGAGCTTTTCAAGGAATTCAGTATAAAAAAGCTTTACACTATATTTTTCAGGCTTACAGCTACATTCCTTGCATGCGTTACAGTAGTGGCGGCGCTTTTCTTTGTTCGTGTAGGAGTTCAGAAAACTATATCCTATATGCTGAATGAGCGTTTTTCACAGATATCCGTTTCAACTACTCTTGATGCGAATAACGGAGATATGGAGCTTGAAGAACCTGAGCCTGAACCGGAGGGCTCGGCAGGTGAAGAAATAAAGCCTGAAAAGCCCGAAGAAAAAACTTCTCTCGGACATGAGAATAAAAATATAGACAGCGGAAGATACACTCTCTGGCGGCAGGCTTTAAGAATGATAGAAAAAAATCCTGTTTTCGGTATCGGCAAGGATAATATATCGGATTACGGCAAAATTTATATAGGCGGAAAGGGAATAAGATATACAAAGATAGGCGATCATCAGTATGTAAACTTTCATAACGGTCTGCTTACTATAGCCGTCAGCTATGGTATTGTAGGACTGAGCCTTTTCCTCGTGTTTGCTGTGACTGTGGCAAAGGCTGTGCTGAAGGCTATGTTCAAATATAAAACGAGAAGAAGGCGTGACGGAAATGTCCTTGTTCTCATAGCGTCGTTCAGCGCGGCTTACTGTGTTTACTCAATGTTTGAGGTCGCGCTGTTTGTCGATTATACATACAGGGTGTTCATTTTCTGGCTGGTCATCGGTCTCGGAATGAGCTATGTATTCAAATATCGCAGACAGGATGCATATTCTCACGGCGTTGATATAAATGCTCACGATGACAGCTCTGAGCTTGTATATCTCCGCAAGAAATTTTCAAAGATAAAAAAATAAAAAGGAGAATGAATATGTCAGAGGTATATTATATCGATCATCCGCTTATAAAGCACAAAATAACGATGCTTCGTGACAAGAGGACAGGAACCTATGAGTTCCGCAAGCTTGTCGAGGAGATAGCTATGCTTATGGGATATGAAGCGCTCTCCGATATGAAAACTAAGGATGTAAAGATAAAGACGCCTATAGAGGAAACTGTACAGCCTGTTCTTGACGGCAGGAAGCCTGCCATAATACCTATACTCAGGGCAGGACTCGGAATGGTGAACGGACTTCTTTCGCTTATCCCGACAGCAAAGGTCGGCCATATAGGAATGAAGAGAAATGAAACAACTCATGTTCCGGAGGCTTATTACTGCAATTTTCCTCCGCACATGGACGAAAGACAGATAATCGTTGTTGACCCTATGCTTGCGACCGGAGGTTCACTTACCGATGCGGTTAGTGAAATAAAGGCAAAGGGCGGCAGGAGAATAAAATGTATGTGCATAATAGCCGCGCCGGAGGGAGTCAGGAAATTTACGGAAACACATCCCGATGTGCAGCTTTATGTCGGGGCGCTTGACCGCTGTCTTAATGAGAACGCCTATATCTGTCCCGGACTCGGCGATGCCGGCGACCGCATATTCGGAACACTTTGATTTAACGATCAGTAATTGTCGGAAGCTCGAAAACCTTTTGTGTTTTCGGGCTTTTGGTGATGAGGCAAACTTTTTTTGCTGTTCCCTATTGAAAAATCCTTTATTAGATAATATAATAATTATCAGTGTTTATGCTAAACTCAGAAAGGGAAGATGAAAAATGGCACAGCAGAAAAAAATGGTAGAAGCCATAACATCAAGAGATGTTGATTTTGCAAAATGGTATACCGATATCGTAAAGAAAGCAGAGCTTGCAGATTATTCAGGCGTAAAGGGATGTATGGTAATACGTCCGTATGGTTATGCTATATGGGAAAATATGCAGAAGGATATGGACAGCCGCTTTAAAAAGACAGGACATGAAAATGTCTATATGCCTATGTTCATACCTGAAAGCCTGCTGCAAAAGGAAAAGGATCATGTAGAGGGATTTGCGCCCGAATGTGCATGGGTAACTGTTGGCGGAAGTGAAAAGCTCAGCGAGCGTCTTTGCGTAAGACCGACCTCCGAAACTCTTTTCTGTGAGCATTTTGCAAAGGTAGTAAATTCATACCGTGATCTGCCTAAGCTTTACAATCAGTGGTGCTCCGTTGTACGCTGGGAAAAGACTACACGTCCTTTTCTGAGGACTTCGGAATTTCTCTGGCAGGAGGGACACACTCTCCACGAAACAGAAAAGGAAGCCCGTGAGGAAACTCAGAGAATGCTTCAGGTATATATTGACTTCTATAAGGAAACACTCGCTATACCTGCGGTAACTGGTATGAAAACCGAAAAAGAGCGTTTTGCAGGAGCAGTTGAAACATATACAATAGAGCCTATGATGCATAACGGCGTCGCACTTCAGGGCGGTACATCACATTATCTTGGCACAGGCTTTACAAAGAACTTCAACATAACCTTTACAGGCCGTGACAATACTCTTGAATATCCGCATCAGACTTCATGGGGAACTTCAACAAGAATGATAGGCGCTATAATCATGGTACACGGCGATGACGACGGTCTTGTACTGCCGCCTAAAATCGCGCCTATACAGGCAGCGATTATCCCGATAGCACAGAAAAAAGAGGGCGTTCTTGAAAAGGCTGATGAGCTTAAAAACCGTCTTATCGATAAGGATATCCGTGTAAAGCTTGATGACAGCGATAAGGCGCCCGGCTGGAAGTTCAGCCAGTATGAGATGTTAGGCGTACCGGTAAGAATAGAGATAGGTCCGAAGGATATCGAAAACGGTCAGTGCGTGCTTGTTCTCCGTCACAGCCGTGAAAAGAGGATAATTAAGCTTGATGAGCTTGAAGCAGCTGTTGAGCAGGCACTTAAAGACGTACATGACGGCATGTATCAGGCTGCGCTCCGTAATCTGCAGGAAAAGACATTCGAGGCTCGCACACACGAGGAATTCCTTGATATAGCTGCAAACAAGCCCGGCTTTATAAAAGCTATGTGGTGCGGCGACAGCGCATGTGAGGACAAGCTCAAGGATGAAACTGGCGGCGTTAAGTCACGCTGCATACCTTTCACTGAGGATCATCTCAGCGATGTCTGCGTATGCTGCGGCAAGCCTGCAAAACACATGGTATACTGGGGAAAACAGTATTGATGCATAATTCATGATTCGTAATGCATAATGCATGGTCGGTTTACTGTCGGTCATGCATTATTTTTTATGTTTAGCAATGCTGCAATTGATTTATTGGAAAATTAATGGTATAATGCAATAAAAAACATTTCTGAGGTGAAAGATATGAATATTGTTGTTGCAGGTCTTGGTATAATAGGCGGCTCTCTTGCTAAGGCTGTTAAAAAGTATACGGATAACTATGTTTACGGTATGAACAGAAGTCCTGAGCCTTTGAACAGGGCTATAGAATGCGGCGCTGTTGATGCGCGCGGAGATGAAACTGCGCTTGGCAAGGCCGATATACTTATACTTGGACTTTATCCCGAAGCAGCTGTAGAGTTTGTACGCAAAAATGGCATGTATATAAACAAGGATTGTATAGTTATAGATACATCGGGTATAAAATCGGAGATATGTCCGCAGATGGATAAGCTTGCATCGGAATTCGGGTTTACCTTTATCGGATTTCATCCTATGGCAGGAAAAGAGAAAAACGGCTTTGATGTTTCGGAGGCCGACCTTTTCAGGAATGCAAGCGCTATTATCGTAAAGGGCAATGCGTCGGAGGAGGCAGTAGAAAAAATAGCTTCTCTATGCATGAATATAGGCTTCGGACGTATAGTCTATACAACTCCCGAAGAGCATGACAGGATGATAGCTTTTACATCCGAGCTTCCGCATGTGCTTGCATGTGCATACGTTTTCAGTCCTAACTGTCCGAACCATAACGGTTTTTCGGCAGGCAGCTACAGGGATGTTTCAAGGGTAGCGAATATAAATGCCGACCTCTGGTCAGAGCTTTTTATCGAGAACAAAAAGCCGCTCATAACAGAGATAGATACACTTATAGGAAATCTTATGCTTATCAGGAACAGTATAGAGAACGGCGACCGCAGAGAGCTTACAAGGATACTGCACAAGGCAAAGCTCATTAAGGAGGAACTTGGCGAATGATAAATATACATGTCGGAACAGGCAGGAGCTACGATATACTTATCGGACATGATATACTTGACAGCGCAGGAGAATATATAAGGCCGCTGACAAAGGCTGTAAGAGCAGTTATCGTCAGTGATACGAATGTTGCGCCGCTGTATGCGCAAAGAGTAAAGGAGTCGCTTGAAAAAAACGGCTTTGAAACATCGCTGTTCATTTTTGAAGCAGGAGAAGCGTCTAAGAGGCTTTCAACTGTCGAAAGGATATATACACACTGCTTTGAGAACAGTATAACGAGAACGGATATCATAGTGGCGCTTGGCGGAGGAGTAACGGGAGATATGGCAGGCTTTGCGGCTGCAAGCTATCTCAGGGGAATAGACTTTATACAGATACCTACAAGTCTTCTTTCACAGGTGGATTCGTCTGTCGGCGGAAAGACGGGAGTTGACCTTCCGTCAGGAAAAAATCTTGTCGGGGCATTCTGGCAGCCGAGCCTTGTGCTGATAGATCCCGAAACGCTAAAAACACTTCCCGAAAAATTTTTCCGTGACGGACTGGGTGAAGTCGTGAAATACGGCTGTATACGCAGCAGGTCACTCTTTGAAAGACTTGAAAATGAAAATGCGGCGGATATCATTGACGATATAATTTTCGAGTGCATATCAATAAAGCGTGATGTAGTGCAGAATGATGAACGCGACACGGGAGAAAGAGCTATACTCAATTTTGGACATACCTTCGGACATGCGCTTGAAAAGCTTGGAGGATATACGGAGCTTACTCACGGAGAAGCTGTTGCGGCAGGCTCGGCAATACTTACAAGGCTTACCGAAGGAAAGGGCATCACGGAAAAAGGCACAAGTCAGCGTCTTGAAGCGCTGCTCAAAAAATACGGACTTCCGACAGATTCGGAGCGTCAGCTTTCCGAAATAATAGCTGCTGCGAGGGGAGATAAAAAAAGCACAGGAAAAAGCATAAACTTTGTTTTCCTCAGAAGCATAGGGGAGTGCTTTACTCAGAAGCTCCCTATAAATGAGACAGAAAGCTTTTTCAGCGGCAGTAGCGGCAGTATTGAATACAATTCACTTACGATATAAAAAATAGCGGCCGCATTAATTTGCAGCCGCATTTTTCATCACTGATGGTTTTCGATGTACTTAACGAGATCGTCAACTGTCTTGATGTTCTCTATTTCATCGTCGGGAACTTCGACTTCAAACTCGTCCTCGATAGACATAAGAAGGTCTACAACGTCAAGAGAGTCAGCGCCGAGATCGTTGATGATGGATGTTTCGGGAGTTATCTTATCCTCCTCAACATCAAACTGTTCGCTAAGAATAGCCTTTACTTTTTCGAGTACCATTGATGATTCCTCCTAAAAAATTTTATGTCTGTAAATATTGCGTACAGCCGAATTTGTAGACAAAGCAGATAGTTTGTGCTACAATATTGGAAAGCAGAAATTCCGTAAGCTGACATGCAAAATTCCATAATCAAATCTTATTAGTTATTTGCCGCTTTGTCAATACGAAATTTGCATTTTTCTTTAAGAATTAATATTTTTTTTACATATGACTGTTTTTTGTCGTATTTTTTTTAAAATTTGGAGGTCATTAACAATGTCGGAAAGAATTTTTGCAGTTATAGGACACCCAATCGGACATACTATGTCGCCGTTTATACACAAGAGATTGTTTGAGCTTGCCAAGGAAAGCGGCGATTATCGTGTAATTGATGTGGCGCCCGATGAACTGCCGGTCAAAATAAAAATGCTGAACGAGCTTTGCGGATATAATATCACTATCCCGAACAAGCAGGCCATAATACCCTATCTTGATAAGCTGGATGCAAAAGCCGAAATGTACGGCTCTGTAAATACTGTAAAAAACGGCTCTGTCAGGGAGGGCTTTACAACAGACCCTTACGGATTTCTCAAAGCGCTTGAGCATGCGGGGATAGAGTTCGGCGGAAATGTTGTTATACTTGGCAGCGGAGGAGTTGCAAGGACATTTGTATATGAAGCGGCGCTTGCAGGCTGTAATATAACTCTTGCGGCAAGGAATATAAATACAGCGGACAAGCTCACGGAGGAAGTGCAGGAAAAAGTCAGCGGCGCCGTGATAAAGACCTGTCTTATAACAGAACTTGATGAGCTTGACATAATGCCCGACCTGCTGATAAATGCTACGCCTGTGGGAATGCATCCGAATTCTGATGCTGCGCCTGTTTCGGACAGGATAATATCAAGGAGCAGGAGCGTATTTGACGCTGTTTATAATCCGCTTGAAACTGTCTTTATCAAAAAGGCTGCGGCTAACGGCTCAAAGGCGCTCGGAGGAATGTCGATGCTCGTATGGCAGGCAGCTGCTGCACATGAGATATGGGACGGCACTGTATATTCAAATGATGATATATCTCAGCTCATCGAGGACAGTGCCGCAGAATTGAGAGCTTAACTGAAAAATCAATTAAGAGGTGTTTTGGAATGGGAAGAAAGAGTATAGTTTTATGCGGCTTTATGGGCTGCGGCAAAAGTACTATAGGAAGTCTGCTTGCCCGTAAGATGGGCATGGCTTTTATTGACATGGATTCATATATCGAGAAAAAGGACGGCAGGAAAGTGTCGGAAATATTCGAGCAGAGCGGTGAGGAGCATTTCCGTATGCTTGAACGTGAGGCTGCTAAGGAGCTTGCAGGAAAAAAAGGGCTTGTGATAGCTACAGGCGGA
Source organism: uncultured Eubacteriales bacterium (assembly GCA_900321195.1). GTDB lineage: Bacteria > Bacillota > Clostridia > Oscillospirales > Acutalibacteraceae > UBA1213. The sequence continues at coordinate 4,999 of ONVG01000012.1, read as the reverse complement.
GGTACTCTGACATTCAGGGAAAATGTTGATGCGCTAAAGAAAAGCGGAAGCATAGTACTTCTTGACTTGCCTGTTGAAGCCGTTGAGGAAAGGCTGAAATATGACACGACAAGACCTCTGCTTGCAAGACCGGACAAGGCACAGGTAATAAGAGAGCTTTACAGCAAGCGGCTCCCGCTTTACAGAGAAGCCGCTGATATAAGTGTTGACGCATCAAATTCACCTATGCAGATATGCATGGAGATAATGTCGGAACTATGATATTTTTTAAAAATGCTTTTATTATAAAATATATGTGTTAAAAACCATATTGACAAATCGTTTTTAATGCTTTATCATGATAACATACTCAACAAGAAAGGTCAGTCGGTATGAAGACTCTGGACGCACGATTTTTTGAATACTTTTATTCATTTTCATGCTTTTTCTTTGCATGGAAAAATCATTCGTCCTGCAAATCTTTATCTGACATACATCTTAAACTTATAGGCGTATAAAAACACTATAAAACAAGCATGAACAGTCAGGGAGATTCCGCAGGGAGTCTCCTTTTTTTCGTGCGGAAAATGAAACGGAGGAAACAATAATGATAATAGTTATCAGACCTGATGCAAGCAAGGAGCAGCTCACACTTTTCAAGGCAGCTTTGGAGGAAAGGTATAATGTCACCGTCAATACATGGGTAGGTGTGGAATCAACGGTACTCGGACTTATCGGCGATACCGTACAGATAGACGAGGACTGGGTGAATGCACAGGAGTTCGTTGAGAGCGTAAAGCGTGTACAGGAGCCTTACAAGAAAGCAAACAGAAAATTTCATCCCGACAATACCGTTATAGAGCTTCCGACAGGTCAGAAAATAGGTGACGGCAGTTTGTATATAATGGCAGGTCCATGCTCGGTAGAAACAGAGGAGCAGATAAACTATGTCGCGCGCAGAGTAAAGGCGGCAGGAGCGTCATTCCTGAGAGGAGGAGCATTCAAGCCCAGAACATCACCGTATTCTTTCCAGGGACTCAAAGCCGAAGGACTTGACCTTCTCAAAGGCGCAAGGAAAGAAACAGGTCTCCCGATAGTCACCGAGATAATGAGAACATCACATATAGATATGTTCGAGAGCGTTGATATAATACAGGTCGGCGCAAGGAATATGCAGAATTTCGAGCTTCTGAAGGAGCTTGGAAAGATAAACAAGCCGATACTTCTCAAAAGAGGACTTTCAAGCACTATAGAAGAATGGATAATGAGCGCCGAATACATAATGGCAGGCGGCAATGAGCAGGTAATACTTTGCGAGAGAGGAATACGCACATATGAAACTGCAACAAGAAATACTCTTGACCTTTCTGCTGTGCCGATAATCAAGAAGCTTTCGCATCTTCCCGTTATAGTTGACCCGAGCCACGCAACAGGCAAGGCATGGCTTGTTGAACAGATGTCGCTGGCGGCTGTTGCGGCAGGAGCAGACGGACTTATGATAGAGGTGCATAACGACCCGAAACACGCGCTTTCAGATGGCGCACAGTCGCTGACACCCGACCAGTTCGACAGAGCCGCAAAAAAGATATTTGCATTAAAGAAAGCCTATGATGAGATAGTAAACGAACAAGATTGATAAAAATTTGGAAAGTGGAAAGTGGAATTTCCGGAAAGAATAAAAAAAGCGGCTGTGAGGGTTGTATTTATCCTCACAGCCGCTTGCTGTTATAATATTACTCTGTATAGGAGTGCGGGGTTACATAATCGCCTGTCAGTTTTGCGGATATCTTCATGTCATCGGATACCGCAACGCCAAGAACGATGTTGTTCCATTGACCGTCTGTTCTCTGTGTTTTGAGTACAACATTTGCAGTGCCGGGTTTAACGGCGGTGAGCTTGAATTTGCAAAGGCTGTTATAGTAGTCGAAATCGCAGGTTATCTTTACGTTAAGGCTGTCTGTATAGTATGTCCAGTCCTCACCGAGAGCAGCAAATTCAACCTCGCTGTCGGCCGTGAGCTTTTTCTCAACAGGAGTATCCTCTTTTTTTTCGGGCTGTACTTTTGTTTCTGATGAAGATTTGCCGGCTGTTATGTAGGCATTTCCGAGCTGTACTGCCTTCATTTCAAGATTTTCGTATACAACTACCTGTATAGGTGTGTTTGTCCATGTGCCGTTTTCGTTCTGTGTTTTAAGAACGATGTTTACAGTGCCGGGTTTAACAGCGGTGAGCTTGAATTTGCATAAATTTGCGCTGTAGTCGAAGTCGCAGCTTACCTTTACATTAAGGCTGTCTGCATAATATGTCCAGTCCTCACCTTTAATTGGCATGGTGAACGTACTGCCGTTTGATCTGGCTATAATAATATATCTTTCCGTATCATTATCCGATGCCGAAGCACTGATCATTGAAACCGTAACTGCTGTGGAAACTGCCATAGCTGCGGAAAGAACTGCTGCGAATACCTTTGTTTTAACTGACTTTTTCATAATAGATTTCTCCTTTGTTTTCGGTTAAACCGTGAATTGATTTATTCGTTTTGCGGTTAATTACATTTGTAAGTAACTCTTTGTGTGTTTAATATAGCACAGTGTTCTCCGTTTGTCAATACCTTTTTTAAAAAAATTTATTTATTTTTTTGTGGGGAACCTGCGGAACCGTGCGGAAATCGGAGTTCCGACAAAAAAGCCCTTTATTCATGCGGCTTTGGGGACTTTTCAAAGTTCCGCACATTTCCGCAGTACACAAGATATTTAAAAGGGGGCGAAAAACTTATAATAAAGCCACATTTTTGAAAGAGGGTGGGTAAGCATGATTACATAATAAAAAAGAAGTAACCGCCGATCCTTCAAAACTGCGGTTACTTCTGTAACGATTTAGTCAGGGGACTGCCGTAATCGGCTGATCACCTTGTTTATATATTTACTGCCGCTGTGCAATGCGCTTGACTTATGAATTCATTTGTACTATATTATTTGTATGCGCTCGGATATATAACAGGCTCTTTCGGAAAATTGCACATTGCTAATTGCACATTGCTAATTGCTGCTTGCCTTTCTTTTGTGGATGATGACAAATAAAAGCTGTTTTTTCTGATGAATTTATTGGTTTTTGTATGTATGTTGTGTTGAAAACCAGTGGCGATATTTACAAAATATTCAATCAAAATTCTACTAAAATTACCAAAGAAAATTTTGCAAAATACTTGAAAAACCGGGAAGTGTATGGTATTATAATGAAGCGTGACTGCGACAGATATGCGAAGAAGCGGGAGGTTGCGGCTGAAAAATGCCGGTTTTTCCGTGGAGTATGTCCGATTTTAAACCGGGCGAAAGAATATATGGAGTTTAAAAAAGTCTGCTTGTCTTTGAGAGTTGCCTGACAAGCTTATGGCTTTCTGTGCTCCGACTTTTCTCATTGACCTTGACCCGGAATGACGTATGTCTTTCCGGTTTTTAAATAGAGTTGCACGAAACACCCGGAAGAGTGTAAGGAATTTGAGGAACGCCCGCCAACTACGATAAGGAGGCGATTAACGTGGCAGTCAAGGAAAAAATAAGGATAAGAATAAAGGGTTATGATCATCAGCTGGTGGATCAGTCGGCTGAAAAGATCGTTGCAACGGCTAAGCGTACAGGCGCAAGGGTATCAGGTCCCGTACCGCTCCCGACTGAAAAGCAGGTCGTTACTATCCTTCGTGCTGTTCATAAGTATAAGGACAGCCGTGAGCAGTTTGAAACAAGAACTCACAAAAGACTTATCGACATCCTCAGACCTTCAAACAAAACTGTTGAAGCTCTTACAGGACTCGAACTCCCTGCAGGTGTTGAAATAGAGATAAAACTCTGATCCAACGGACAGCAGCAGGGGTCATGTCGGCAAAAGCCGACCAATAACCTATCAAGGAGGAAATAAAAATGCAGAAAGCGATCATCGGTAAAAAGATCGGTATGACTCAGATCTTCGATGCAAAGGGAAACGTTCTTCCCGTTACTGTCGTTGAAGCAGGTCCCTGTGTGGTATCTCAGATCAAGACAGTAGAAAATGACGGTTACGAAGCTATACAGCTCGGTTTCGGCGACATCAAGCTGAAAGTACAGAACGGCTCAGGCAAAGGCAAGAGAGTTCGCAGCGACAAGTTCAAGAATGATCCTGTTAACATCAGCAAGCCCCTCTTCGGCCACTTCAAAAAGGCTGACGTTGCTCCTAAGAGCACACTTCGTGAATTCAGAGTTGACAATCTCGATTCTTACAAGGTCGGCGATATCATCAAGGCTGATGCTTTTGCTGAAGGCGACAAGATCGACGTAACAGGCAACAGCAAGGGTAAAGGATATGCCGGCGTTATCAAACGTTGGAATTTCCAGCGCCTTAAAGAAACTCACGGTTCAGGTCCTGTTGCAAGACACGGCGGCTCAATGGGCGCTTGCTCGACTCCTTCAAGAGTCTGGAAGGGCAAGAAGATGGCAGGTCATCTCGGAGCAGAAAAGGTAACTGTACAGAATCTTACAGTTGTTAAGATCGATGCCGAGAATAACCTTATTGCTATTAAGGGTGCTATCCCGGGTCCTAACGGCGGTATCGTAGTGATCCGTGACAGCGTTAAGGCATAAGGGAAGGAGGAATTTCAATGGCTAATATAGATGTACTCGATATGAACGGTAACAAGGTCGGCAGCGTCGAGCTCAGCGATGCGATTTTCGCTATCGAGCCTAATGTTGCTGCTATGCATCAGATGGTAGTAAACTATCTCGCAAACAACCGTCAGGGCACACAGTCGGCTCTTACCCGCGCAGAAGTAAGAGGCGGCGGAAGAAAGCCTTGGAAGCAGAAGGGCACAGGTCATGCAAGACAGGGCTCAACTCGTGCTCCCCAGTGGACACACGGCGGCGTTGTTTTTGCTCCGAAGCCGAGATGCTACAGATTTACCGTTAATAAGAAGGTAAAAAGACTTGCAATGAAGTCTGCTTTTTCAAGCAAGCTCGCAGACAGTCAGATAGTAGTTCTTGATACTCTCGCT
>ONVG01000184.1 GCA_900321195.1 uncultured Eubacteriales bacterium | reverse complement strand
ACGAGGCTCAGCGTTTGCAGACACTTCTTACAGGCGAATACGATTCAAAAAATGCTATACTTACCTTCCATGCAGGTGCAGGCGGAACAGAAGCTCAGGACTGGGCTGAGATGCTCTACAGGATGTACACAAGATGGGCAGAGCGCCATAACTTCAAGGTCAAGGAGGTAGACTATCTTGACGGTGAAGAAGCAGGACTCAAAAGCGCTGTACTTCTTATAGAGGGCGAGAATGCATACGGATATTTAAAGAGTGAATCGGGAGTACACAGACTTGTCCGTGTTTCACCGTTTGACGCATCAGGCAGAAGACATACCTCGTTTGCATCACTTGAAGTAATGCCTGAGATAGATAATACAATAGAGGTCGAGATAAGACCGGAGGATGTAAAGATGGATGTTTACCGTGCGAGCGGCGCAGGCGGTCAGAAGGTCAACAAGACATCATCTGCTGTACGTCTTACTCATATACCCACAGGTATAGTTGTCGCTTCACAGGTTGAAAGAAGCCAGTATCAGAACAGGGATATAGCAATGATGATGCTCAAATCAAAGCTTATAGAGATAAAGGAAAGAGAGCATCTTGAAAAGATAGAGGATATCAAGGGCGTACAGAAGGAGATAGCATGGGGCGCACAGATACGCTCATACGTATTCATGCCATACACTATGGTAAAGGATCACCGCACGAGCTATGAAACAGGAAATATCAATGCAGTAATGGACGGAGATATTGACGGTTTTATAAACGCCTATCTCAAAGCTGCGAGCCTTGACAAGCTCAGCGAGGATTTTACGGAGGATATGTAATGATAAAAGGCACGGTCGGAAAATGACCGTGCCTTTCGTATGCTTATTTTATGATGATTTTTCATAGTACTTGTTTGCAATAGATGTGAGTCTGCCCAAGGTCTTTTCTCCCCAACTGTAATCAGACATGTAATTTTCGTTGAAAAGCGATATGTACCTTTCGGGATTTTTTGTAAACAGAAAATAATCACAGTTGACGCCCTCAGTCTTTACAAGACAGCCGTCTTTTGAGTTGAAAAAGAAATCATTTATGCCGTTTTCATTCAGCGTCATGCTTATAGAAAGCACAGCTTTCCTGTAGAGCTTTTTTGATCTTTCGTCATACTCCCTTCCCGGCCAGAGGTCGTCTATCGCTTCGATACAGCTTACAGCAGAGCCTCTTTTATCAATACATAATGCAAGAAGCTCCTTTGCTTTTGAATTATGGAAGTTTAAGGGATGATTTTTCACAATAATATTAAACTGTCCAAATGTAACGATCTTCATATCGCTGTTTCTTGCGGTGATAAGCTCAAGGATATCGAGTACCCGTATTATCTCATCATTTTCGCTTGACCTTTTAAGAAAATACTCACATTTGTATTTTGTTACGTTGATGAATTGTTCTTCACTGCTTCCAAGCAGACATATGACGGATTCAGGATAATTTTCATGTAACATGCCGATTATCTTTTCATGAATACAGTTTTCGTATTCAACAGATAAAAAGATAAGCTCGGCTTTGATGTGTGTCAGAAAATCGATACAATTATCCGCATTGTCAAATTTCAACACCTCTTTTTCCTTGTCCTTTTCAAGCTCACTGATTAGCGGAGCCGACTCGGACATTTTGTTGTCGCATATAATGACCTTCATAAGTACTGCCTCCCCTTGTAGTTTTATGGTCACATTTGCTGATTATATTATACAATATATTTTTCACATTGTCAATAATAAAGTGAAAGAAAATCATCTACAGCATCTTTAAGATGAACAGGAAATAACTGATATTTTTCAGCTTTTTCTTTAAGTTCCCTTACTGTTTCAAGGTCTTCGGAAATGTTTTCCACAGTACAGCTCTCACCTTTTTGAGAAGCAGCCTGAGGATCTGCATTATAGATTGACAGACCATAAACAGTCACATTTCCTCGTCCCTCGACATATATTTCAGAGCATACTATATCACAACAATAAACACTTACAGCAGTTTCTTCCGTCATAATAGATAACTCCTTGTTTAAAATTTTATTGATAATATCCTAAACAACAAAAGAAATTATATTACACAATTAAGGCATTTTCAATACCACTATAGTTGGTTTTATGTTATATCATTTTTGCAGCATCAAAGCGTGAGCTTATTTTCAGCTTTTTGTAGCTGTTGTAAAGATTCTTTTTTACAGTACCCTCGCTTATGTTCAGCTGTCGGGCGATATATCTGTTTGAGAAGCCCTCGGCGGCTAAAAGAGTTATCTCTCTTTCTCTTGGAGTCAGCTTATCCAGACCGTTTCTTTCGGAATAAAATCTTTTGTCTATACGCATTATGCTGACATATATCATTTCAATTCTTCCTGAGCTTATCAGCGGCAGGCAGGAGAGTACAAATTTGCATTTTTTGCCTGACAATAAGCATTCTATCTCACCGCACGAGGAATGAAGCTCTTCCATAGTATATAAAAATACAGAGCTGTGAGTTATGGTAAATATAAGATGCTTGTCATCTTCGGATAATGCCAGAAAATTATTGTTTGCCCGTGAGAGCTGTATGTTATTTGCATCCTTACAGGAAAAAGCGCAGAATGCTGCAGTGCTGAAAAATGTATAGCCGCTGCTTTCCGTGTACAGCTCGTCATTATCGTCATTTATCCTTGAAGCCGAGATATGAAGTATGTTATTGTCCGCTGAGCCTGTCACACGGTAAACTGCTTTTCCGAGACGGCTGCATCTTTCAAGAAAATGAAAGCTTTCGCCGGTAGCAAGATGAATGAAATATTTTTTAAGACGCTCTGAAAGCTCCTGAGGGAGAGTAAATTTTTTTCTGATATCGGGAGAGAGCATCTTTAGCTCAAGAAATCCGTCATCGGCATTTATGAGCAAAACTTCGCCGTTTCTTTTTATCCTGAAATCCGCAGAGACACTTTTTATTTCACTGTATGCAAATATATCAAACAATCCTTACATCCCCTGTAAATAAATTCAAGGTCTGACATATTATAACATACGGAGCGCCACTGTTTTTACACCAAAATTACACCGTTTTGCTACTGCATGAGAATTAAAGCGGCAATAAAAAAGACACGAGCATAAAAACTGTTCGTGTCCCTTTGTTTTTATAATTCTATTTTGAAAAGTTCGGCTGCATTTTT
>ONVG01000015.1 GCA_900321195.1 uncultured Eubacteriales bacterium | reverse complement strand
AAACAATGAACAATACTGCTGTTGCAGATTTTATATGCGATAACTGTGGTGAAATATTTGAACTTAAATCAAAAAAAGGGGCAATAGGAAATAAAATCGTTGACGGTGCATATGAAACAATGATAAAAAGAATAGATAGTAATAAAAATCCATGTTTATTTATCGCACAGTATTCAGCAGAATATGCTATTACCGATTTTATACTGGTACCCAAATTTTTTTTTACTAAACAGGTTATAGAATAAAGAAAGCCTTTATTATCTGGCTCAGTGCGTGAAGGATGGACAGGGTGTAATATTTTATATTCTGATATTCCTGAACAAGGCAAAATAAAAATCATTCAGAATGGGAATATATTTTCTGCCAGAGATATTGTTGATACATACAGTAAAATCAAAAGATTGAATACAACTAGTATTGAATTGAGAGGATGGCTTATAGATGTGCTTAATTGTGTGAATGACATTAAGACTATCGATTTTACACTTAAAGATGTATATAAATATGCTGATTATTTAAAGCAAAAGCATATTCAAAACAATAATGTCGAAGCCAAAATACGTCAACAGCTTCAGTTTTTAAGAGATAAGGGATTTATTGAATTTTTAGGAAATGGATATTATAAGAAGATATTATAAAATTATCTTCTGAACAAGAATTATAAATCTAAAGATAATGTTTTTGTATATTGAAGTTTCACTATAGGTGAAACAAGTTGCACTATAAGTGAAACACCTATTTGAAAGATCTGTGATATAATTAGTTTGTAAGAAATCAAAAAAAGTTTTAATGAGTTTGAGATAATATCTCAAATAATGCAGTATTATCTTTTTTTGAAAAAAATTTTAGGGGGACTAATTATGTCTAAAAAGAAAATAAGGAAATGGGATCCTGATTATTTTGAATTGGAAAAGACTACTCATTGGTCTTTTCCAAAACGTGGAAATTGGGCAACGCATGATGCCAAATGGCGCGGTAACTGGTCGCCGTATGTTCCGAGAAATATAATTCTTCGTTATTCTCAGGAAGGCGATTTAGTTCTTGACCAGTTTGCCGGAGGCGGTACAACATTAGTTGAATCTAAGCTTTTAAACCGTAACATTATAGGTGTTGATATAAACGATACTGCTTTGGAACGATGCAGAGAAAAGACAGATTTTGAATATGAAGGAGCAAATGGTAAAGTTTATATACATAAAGGTGATGCACGTCATCTTGATTTTATACCTGATGAAAGTATAGATTTGATTTGTACGCATCCGCCATATGCGGATATCATAAAATACAGTGATGGTATTGACGGCGATTTATCTCAGTTAAAAGTAAAGGATTTTTTAGAGCAAATGAAATATGTTGCCGCAGAGAGCTATAGGGTTTTAAAAAAAGGAAAATTTTGTGCTGTCCTTATGGGTGATACTCGTAAAAAGGGTTGTATGATTCCTATGAGTTTTGATGTTATGAAAATTTTTAAAGATGTTGGATTTACATTAAAGGAACTTATCGTTAAACAACAGCATAATTGCAGGGCAACGGGTTTTTGGAAAACAAACAGCGTTAAATATAATTTTCTTCTTATTGCACATGAATATTTGTTTGTGTTCAGAAAATGATCATATAAAAAATTACTCTTTTGAAAGGTCGGATAGAATGATATACTTGTCGGAATATAATGTTGAAGCCTACAGAGGTGTTTCGGGACTTGAATTGCATGAGCTTGGAGATGTTAATATAATTACCGGCGGCAATAACAGCGGCAAATCAAGTGTGCTTGAATCTCTTATGCTGCTTAAAAACACGGATGATATCTCAAACGTGCTTGCTGTGTCAGATATAAGAAACTCGAATTATATGCTTGAAAACAGGATAACAAAGTTTAACAGCTTTATTTATCTTTTTAATGCCGCCGAACCTGAAAAGCGTATAGCTGTAAACGGTATATTGAAAAATAAACCAGTCAGCTTTGAGCTTAAAGGAGGATTTAGAAGGGTGAACGTGCCGTATCGTCCGAATATGGATGAAATGACGGAGTTTCGCGGAAATATCACGAGCCGTTACGGAGATGAGAAAAATAATTCTCCTGTCAGGCTGAATGAACTTATCAATATAAGGAACTCGATAAAAAAGCCTGAAAATATCAGTATAAGATATATTTCTCCTTCACAGCATATTTCGGGAAGGGTATTTGATAAGACTGTAAACGAGCCGTATTATAAAGAAGCTGTTATAAAGGCTCTCGGACTTTTTGACAAAAATATAGTTGATATCATATATCGAAAAGATGAGAATAACTCACATCTGACCGAGTATGTTCATAATAGGATATCTGGCCTTATGCCTGTATCATGTATGGGCGACGGTGTGAAGAAATTGCTGTCTGCTGCGAACGGAATAGTTTCATCAAAGCAGGGTATTCTTCTTATTGATGATATCGATACATCATTGCAGTCTGAATATTTTGATGATATTTTCTGTTTTGTTGTAAGGCTTTGCATGAAATTTAAAATACAGCTTTTTGCAAGCGTCAGAAGCAAAGAAGCGCTAAAAAGCTTTCTTAACTCACAGGCTTATGACAAAAATGCTGACAGCGATGACCCGATAAGAGTTATAAGGCTTGAAAAGAAAGACGGTAAAACAACAGCTGACGTAATAAAGGGCAGTATAGCATACAGTATGTAAAAAAATTAATTTTGATCTGTTTTTTGTGTATTATAATACTTTATTACATATATAATAAAGAGGTTAACGAATTGTAACTTGAAGTATCAGAATTGTGACTGATTTTTAGTTGACTTATATGAAAAACGCTATATAATATAGCCAACGAAGCAAAATTTATTTCTGCTTTAAAAAAATTAAGGAGAATGAAACATGAAAAGAAGATCTAAAGCATTAAGAATAAAAAGTATTTTATGTGCGCTTGTTTTGCTTTGCATAAGCACAGCATCATTTGTCGGATGTTCAAATGGAAAAGTTGAACAGTCATCTGCAGTATCTTCCGTATCTTCAGTATCTGAAACAGTATCCTCCGATGAGTCGAAGGCAGATACAGCTGCGGTATCGGAAGCTAAGGAAAACACAGTTTCGGATAATTCCTCCGCTGTATCTTCCGTATCTGAAACAGCATCATCCGAAGAGTCAAAGGCGGATACAGTTGAGCCGTCCAAAGCTAAGGAAAGCTCAGTTTCGGATAATTCATCCGCAGATACATCTTCAAAAGCAGAATCTAAGTCAGAGCAGAGTTCAGAAATATCTGAAACTTCAACAGAAACCAAAAATCCTGAAAGACAGTTTACACCTCCAGAAAAATATACTATTGACAATATAAGAAGCTATGTTGTAGGCGTAGATGAAGACATAGAGCTTGCAGACGGAACTAAAAGACCGCTTATAAATTTTGACAATGCTGCAACAACACCTGCGCTTGTTCCTGTGCAGAATGAGGTAAACAAGGAGCTTGAAATGTACGGCTCGATAGGAAGAGGCTATTCGCAGAAATCAAATCATTCAACGGATGTATATAACGAGGTAAGAAAAAAGGTAATAAATTTTGTCGGCGCTGATGACGGAGGTAATGACATCTATACAAGTACATATACAGCTTTCTTTGTAAACAATACAACAGACGGTCTTAATAAGCTTGCATCAGCACTTGTTGAAAGTGAGGATGATATTGTTCTTGCTACGAGAATAGAGCATCATGCAAATGACCTTAGCTGGCGTGAACGCTGTCATGTTATATATGCAGAGGTCGATGAAAAGGGCCGTGTTATTTATGACGATATAGAAAGACTTCTCCGTGAAAATAAAGGAAAGGTAAAATACGTTACCGTTACGGCTGCATCAAATGTAACGGGTTATGTTACAGACGTACACAGAGTAGCTAAGATGGCTCATAAATACGGCGCAAAGATAATTGTTGACGGTGCACAGATAGTTGCTCACAGAGCATTCTCAATGATAGGCAATACTCCCGAAGAAAACATAGACTTCTTTGTATTCTCGGCGCACAAGATGTACTCACCATACGGCGGCGGTGCTGTTGTAGGTCTGAGAGAGGTGCTTGATAAGCATCAGCCGGAATTTTACGGCGGCGGTACTGTAAATCTTGTACAGGATGATAAGCAGAGCTATAAGAGAGCGCCGGAGGTTTATGAAGCAGGCTCACCTAACTATCCGGGTGTTGTAGGTCTCGGCAAGGCTATAGATGTTTTGCAGGAGATAGGTTTCGATAATATAGAAGCTCACGAAAAAGCACTCAACCGCAAGCTTATAGACGGACTTAAAAAGCTTGACAATATTGTTATATACGGAGATACGGAAAATATCGATGACAGAGTAGGCGTTGTTTCCTTTAATTTCAATAATATCAATTCTCTTATACTTGCAACATATATTTCAGATAACGGCGGCGTAGCTACAAGACGAGGCGCATTCTGCGCACATCCTTATGTATGGCGTTTGATGAAACTGACTGAAAGTGAGATAGCAAGCTTTGAAGGCTGCACTGATATAAAAACGGCGGGAATGATACGTATAAGCTTAGGAATATACAATACTGAGGAAGAGGTTCAGAAATTCCTTGATATGATGCCTTATCTAATGGAAAAAAGTACAGTAGAAAACTTCTTTGTAGAAAAGCGCTCTGTGGATAAGGAAATAGCAAAGAGTATGGCAGAGGATTTTGAACAAGTTGAAGCTTATTTAAGATACTGATAAAAATTTTACGGGCATGGTATCACTCCGCCGCGAATTGACACCGGCAACATGCCGCCGCGTGAATAAAATGTTCGGTTTGCAATCAGAGCGGAGCGCAGCGAGCGACAACGCGAATTGACACCGGCAGCATGCCGGCGCAGCGAGCGACAATGAGAATTGACTGCGGAGGCACTCCGCCGCGAATTGACTGCGGAGGCACTCCGCCGGATAAAATTGATTTTCGCGCAGGTCTGCGCTAAGGCTTGTTATATTAATATGTTATGTGATATAATAAAGATATCAGAATCCATAGTAATTATTAATTGTTAACGGAGGGTGTTGTCATGCCGGAATCTGTTGTGACTAAACAGGCAATAGCTGATGTCTTTAAGGAAATAATGGATAAAAAGTCTTTTGATAAAATAACTATATCCGATATCACGGGTAAGTGCGGCCTGAACAGGCAGACATTTTATTATCATTTTCAGGATAAGTATGACCTTCTTAACTGGATACTATATACCGACATAATAGTGCCGTTCACAGAGGGCTTGTCTATCGACAACTGGAGCGACAAACTCCTTAACATGCTCAATACACTTAAAGATAATCATAAATTCTATGTGAATGCACTCAATACGACTCATGGTGATGAATTCAGAAGATATTTTCTCGACGCCGTTACCGATGTTATATGCAAGATAATAGACAAGCTGACAGAAGGACAGAGCATAGATGCTGATGACAGACAGTTTATTGCAGGATTTTTCGCTTACGGAATAACGGGAACTGTTTCAAAATGGGTAATGACAGGAATGAAAAAAACTCCCGAAGCTACTGCCGTGTACATAAAAGATCTTGTAAATGATTTTAAACTGTTTGCTATAAAAAGATATATTTCAAGCGAGCTTATGTAAATTAAGAACTGAGAGTTGCAGAATATGGAACTTTGAGCTAATAATATGGCAGACTTACCAAAAAAATATTTGTTTTTTTGGTAGGTTTAAAAAATAAATGTATTGGAAAAACGATAGTTTTCTTATATAATTATGTTATGGACTATAAGTGAGCAAATCTGAAAAATTGCACCAAAGTTTGTTGCTTTGAATGCGGTAAGAAAGCTTTTGATGCTGTTTACTCATTTCAGAATGACAAGCAATGAGCAAGAATTCTATGAGGAGGCTTTTATGAAAAATATTACAGAATGTCTTGAACAGACAGTAAAATGCTTCCCTGATAAAACAGCGTTCAGGGATGATGTCAGCGAGCTGACATATTTTCAGCTTATGAGCAAGGCAAAAAGTATAGGTACTGCCCTTGCAGGTCTTGATAAAAGAAATTCACCTGTTGCGGTCTATATGAATAAGACTCCTATGTGCGCGGCTGCTATGCTCGGCACTGCTTACAGCGGTAATTTCTATATCGTTGTAGACTCTAAAATGCCGTTAGAGAGAATAAAGAATACTTTCGGCGTTGTACATCCTGTAGCAGTAATAACCGAGACCGGACTTGCCGACGGTATCAGAGAAATAGCCGACGGCGCTGAGATATTTATATGTGACGATATCTCCGAAACACCGGCAGATGAGAATAAGCTCCTTGATATCCGCGCTAAGATGATAGATACAGACCCGCTGTATTGTCTGTTTACTTCAGGCTCTACAGGCGTTCCAAAGGGTACTGTTATCTCTCACAGGAATGTTATCTCTTATACGGACTGGGTAATAGAAACCTTTGATATAGATGAGAAAACTGTTTTCGGCAGTCAGACGCCTTTCTATTTCAGCATGTCGGTAACAGACTTTTTCAGTACCATAAGAACAGGCGCAGAGCTTGTTATAATCCCGAAGAAGTTCTTCTCGTTCCCGATAAACCTTATCAAGTACATAAATCAGTACAAGGTAAACACGATATACTGGGTGCCGTCCGCACTCAGCATAGTTGCAAATATCGGACTGTTTAAGTATGCCAAGCCTGAATATCTGAAAAAGGTACTCTTTGCAGGTGAGGTAATGCCTACAAAACAGCTCAACTACTGGATGGACAATCTTCCGGATCTTCTCTATGCAAATCTTTTCGGTCCTACCGAAACAACTGATATCTGTACGTATTATGTTGTGAACCGCAGATTCGCGGACGGTTCTTCACTTCCTATCGGAAATGCCTGCAACAACTGTGATGTTATGGTCGTAAATGACGAGGGTAAGGAATGTGCGGCAGGCGAAGAGGGCGAGCTTTATGTAAGAGGCTCTTTCCTTGCATTCGGATATTTCAACAACCCCGAAAAGACATCTTCCGTATTCGTACAGAATCCGCTCAACAGCGCTTATCCCGAAGTAGTCTATAAAACAGGTGATATCGTCAAGTACAACGAGTACGGCGAGCTTATTTACTGCGGAAGAAAAGACTTTCAGATAAAGCACATGGGCTACCGAATAGAGCTTGGCGAAATAGAGAACGGCGCGGCTGCGGCTGACGGAGTGAGCGTCAACGCCTGCATATACGACCCTGCGGAGGACAGTCTTATACTGATATACGAGGGCAAGGCTAAAAAGGACGAGCTTCTTGATGAACTCAAAAAGCGTGTGCCCGAATACATGGTCCCGAACAGGATCATAAAAATACCGTCAATGCCATACAACAGCAACGGTAAAATAGACCGTGTATGGCTTAAAAATAATTTTAAAAATATTGAATAACGGAGGACAAAACTATGGAAGATCTGCTCAGAATACTCAATGAAGTAAAGCCGGGTGTTGATTTCACCAAGGAGGATGACCTTATTGAATCAGGCATACTCGATTCACTCAGCATTATTCAGCTTGTAACAAAGATAAGCGATGAATTTGATGTTGAGATAACACCTCTTGACCTTGTACCCGAAAATTTCAAGTCGGCTGAAACGATATATGAAATGATACAGAACGCTGAGGATTAAGGAGGCATAAGGCTTGACATACGCATCTTATTTATACTTTTTTGCGTTTGTCGTTATTGTCTATGCAGTCTATCTGATGGTTCCGTTAAAGTACAGATGGCTTGTGCTTCTGGCGGCAGGATATACATTCTATGCAGCATTGAATGGAATTCTTACCGCCTTTCTTCTTGTCACAACAGTTTCAACATATCTGTGCGGAAAAAAGATAGGTTCTCTGCAGGACAGCTTCAACGCAAAGAAAAAGGACCTGTCCAAGGATGAAAAGAAACAGTTCAAGGCTGTTATCACAAAACGCAAAAAGCTTTTTGTAGGTCTTGCTGTTCTTGTAAATCTCGGCATACTTGTAGTCCTCAAATATTATAATTTCTTTGCAGAACAGGTCACAAGTATAATAAATCTTTTGGGTATAGACGGAAAAATGCCGCTTTTAAAGCTCATGCTCCCTTTGGGCATATCCTACTATACATTACAGGCTATCGGCTATATCGTCGATCTTTACAGGGGCAAATACAAGCCTGAACAAAATCTTGCCAAGCTTGCGCTTTTCCTCAGCTTCTTCCCACAAATGACGGAGGGTCCTATAGGAAGATATAATGAGCTTGCACCGCAGCTTGTTGAAGGACATCACTACAGCAATGAAAATTTCACCGGCGGCGTTACGCTAATGCTCTGGGGCTTTTTCAAAAAGTTAGTTATATCCGACAGAGCGTCGTTTATGGCTAACTCCATATTTAACGACTATACTTCTTACAGCGGCACTGTTATAGTTGTTGCCGCAATACTTTATACAATACAGCTCTATACAGACTTTTCGGGCTGTATAGATATCATGTCGGGCAGTGCTAAGATATTCGGTATAAATCTTGCCGAAAACTTCCGTCAGCCGTTCTTCTCAAGGTCGGTGGCAGAGTTCTGGAGAAGATGGCACATCACTCTCGGTACATGGTTCAAGGATTATGTTTTCTATCCGGTGTCGCTTTCTTCGCCCTTTATGAAGCTCAGCAAGGGCGCACAAAAGCACCTCAACAAATTCTTTGCTTCTCTCATACCCTCGGCGGCGGCTCTTTTAGTCGTTTGGATGGGTACGGGTCTGTGGCACGGCGCAAGCAATAAGTACATAGTATACGGTCTTTATTATTTCATACTTATACTGCTCGGTATGCTGTTTGAGCCTGTCGCAGTAAAGTTCTTTGAAAAGTCGCATATAAACCGCAAGGGCGCTTTCTGGAGCGGGTTCTCTATGGTAAGGACTACTGTTCTTGTCGGCTTCGGTATGATGCTTTTCAGAGCAAATTATGTTACAGACTTTTTTGATATGGTATTCAGAGTGTTCACAAATGTCAACTTCGGCGACCTTGTAAGCGAAAACATGTATTCTCTCGGAACTGATAAGCATGACTTCTTTGTTATAATTATCGGTGTTGCAATAATGTTTATCGTTGCTTTCCTGAAGGAAAAGGGCAGAAATGTACTCAAATCTGTTGCAGCAGGCAGCATACCGCTGAAATGGTCGGTTATGATAGGTCTTATAATGGCTATAATCGTGTTTGGCGCTTATGGTCCTGATTACGGCGTTGTTGATACGATATATGCACAATTTTAGGTGGTATTATGGAAAAAGACAAAACTGTAAATGATGAAACCAAAATAAAAACACCCGAAACCGATACGCCCGAAAAAACTGGGTCTGAAAAAGCAAATATATCTGAGGACAAGAAGTCTGATGATAAAAAAAGCGAAGTATCTGAGGACAAGAAGTCTGACGATAAAAAAAGCAGGGGCGCTGTTGTGTGGTTCTATTCAAAAAAAGTCATAAGATTTGTATGTTTCTTTTCAATACTCGGTATATTGATGAGCATTTTCGGGTATGCTCTTATGCCGAAAAACAACTCTAAGGAAAGCGGAATGCCAAATGAACATTCAGTTGGCTTCTATTCTCTGCCGGAGGGAAGTATAGATGTATTCTTTATCGGAAACAGCAATACTTATGCGGCGTTTTCACCCGTTGAGATCTGGAGGGAATACGGCATACAGACATATACATCAGGCGTCGGCTTTGAAACTACTGTTGAGGCTTACACCATGATAAAAGAATTTTTGAAGTATCATACTCCGAAGGCTATAGTTCTTGAAACAGACTGTATCTTCGCTTCAAGGCGCGGCTCGGATTCGCTTGGAGAGGCTTTTGAAAAGCTTACGTATTCCCAGGTCCCTCTGCTTAAATATCACAACCGCTGGAAAGATGTAAAATTCGGCGATATGTTCAAGGAGCCTGAATACACATGGCATTCATATTCTCACGGTCAGTATGTTTCCGCCGAGGTACAGCCGTACAGAAATCCAAAGCCTGTTATAAAGACGGATTTCGTTGAACAGATGGGTCCTGTGTCATATTTTGGTCTTACCTCTATAATTTCTCTTTGTAAGGAGAAAAATGTAGATCTGATGTTCGTATATGTCCCGTGCGCTAAATCATGGAAATATCAGCGTCATAATGCTATTCAGCAGATAGCGGATACTAACGGCATTGAATTTATTGACTACAACCTTATGACAGATGAGATAGGTCTTAATTGGCTCAAGGATACGAGAGATAAAGGTACTCACCTCAATGTTTACGGCGCCAAGAAGGTTTCAAAAAATATAGGCAAGTATCTTGTCGATAAGTATTCTCTTAAAGATCTCCGTGATGACAAAGAGCTTTCAGAGCTTTGGGAAAAAGACTATGAGCAGTACAAAAAGCAGATAAACCGCACAAAACAGCAGGAGGCATGAGATGCTGAAAGCTCGTTAAATGAAAATATTTCCGAATAAAAATACACGGCAAGCCGTATAAGGTCTGCCGTGTATTTTTTCAGTCGTTTTTAATCAGCGTCATTGCAAGTCCTATTTTGTTATAGACATATTCCACACGATCCTCGTCATATATCCTTGTGCCTGAAAGCGGGTCTGTAAACGTCACTGTGCCGTTTTCGGTGTCGTAGCCGTTCATTACGATGCAGTGGATATTGGTTATCCAGGGATAGTCCCTGCCGTTGTATATCTCATGGAAGTCCTCGCCGTCATACGTGTACGGGTCGTAAAGTCCGGAGGTTATCCAGAATACTATGGGATAGCCGTTTTCTATTATTTTGTAGAAGTCCTTGAAATTTTTGTCTGTCAGGTCAACAGGAGAAAGAGGGATATTTTTTGCATCTATATAATTTTGCGCTGTCTGTACAAGTCCGGGAGGATATATGCCCGTTCCGTCATTCTCGTGAGGATCTCCGAAAAATGTCGTGACATAGCTTCCGCCTATAGGCATGTAGTTATCTGCCAGTTCTGTTTTTGATGTGGGATATCCGAGAGCATTGAACGCCATAGCCAAGGATACCGACTCGCAGCCTGTAGGAAGCTCAGGATTTTGATTTATAAAATCAACGTCTATATTATAGCTCTTGTGTATAAGTCTGCCGCTCATTATTTCTTCGGCCTTCATTTCGGCGGTGTTTGGATTTACACTTGTTTCTTCTGTTTCGGAAGCTTTGACGTTTTGAGATACTTCAGGATTTTGGCTTTTTTCGGCGCTGCTTTCTGCGGAGGCTGCTGCGGTCTGTGTGTCGGAGCTGCTGCGCTTAGGTTTTGGACTTACGCATGAGCAAAGCAAAAGTGTAAGCGTCAGTACAAGTGCTGTAAGGACTGGTCTTTTCATAAGGTTCACTCTCTTTCTGCCGTTTGGCAGGATTTTTTTGTAATTATTTTAGAGACTCTATAGTATAGATTAATACAAGAATTGATTTTTTGCAACCGTTTTATTATAAAAAGAAACGGCTTCTATGCCGCAGGGCATAAAAGCCGTATTGCAAATATTAAATATAGTTTTACGGTTCGGGGGCATTATACTTCAAAGGCGTGATGCTTTCGTGATATGGTACGCTCAAAAGTACACAGAAATTTGAGCGTAAATCACGAGAACCAAGCTCAAAATAATGTACTCAGTTTGATTTGAGCTCGTCAAAGCATGAGGTACATATCGTCTGTCCTTTATAATTTATGATATCATCAGCCGAACCGCAAAAAATGCATGATGGACGATACTTTTTGATTATCACGCTTTCACCGTCAACAAAGAATTCTACGTAATCTTCACCGTCTGTTATGTTCAGTGATTTTCTGATGTCGGCAGGTAGAACCAGCCTGCCAAGCTTATCGATCTGTCTTACACATCCTACTGCTCTCATGAACTTTGACCCCCTTCGTTTTTTAATTGTCTAAATACCTCGACTATTGTAATTATATAGTACTCTTTATTGATACAAAAGTCAATACAAATAGTAAAATAATGAAATATTTTTTTTAAATAATTGTATTGCTTGTCGGAATTTGACGAACGTGTGCAGGGAATTCAACTTTTTGTTGAAAATGCGATAAATAAAGAAAAATAAAGCAGTTCAAAAGGTTATTTATACAGGAAAAATATTGTACTATTGTGACATGAAAATAGTGAGCTTGACGGGAGTTTTATGATACCAAAGTGTATATTTTGGGAAATCATGCTAATATTGGGAGGTGTAGGCTTGCTGAATTATATATGGTTCGGTATGCTTGTTATCAGTGTTGTTTGCTCGTTGTTTACAGGCAGGTCGGCGGAGCTTTCAAGGGCTGTTACCGATGGCGCGGATAAGGCTGTAAAGCTTGTTATATCTATGGCAGGTGTTATGTGTCTGTGGACGGGAATACTCAGGATAGCCGAAAAAAGCGGTGTTACAGAGAAGATATCAGTACTTCTTGCGCCTGTTATAAAACTGATAATGCCTGAATGCAGGGATAACCAAAAGGCTTTGGAGGCTGTCAGCGCAAATATTACCGCCAATATCTTAGGACTTGGCAATGCCGCAACACCTTTGGGGCTTAAAGCTATGAAAGAGCTTCAGAAAACAAACAAGCTCATCGATGCTCCTGACAACAGTATGGTCATGTTTGTGGTAATAAACACAGCATCTCTCCAGCTCATACCGTCAACTATCGCGGCGCTCAGACAGGCGGCAGGGAGTGAGCAGCCGTTTTCAGTACTGCCTTATATCTGGATAACGTCTGTACTGACGCTCATAACGGGCATAATTCTTGCAAAAATATTTTCTGTTCGGGGGCGATGATACGGATAGTATAGGTATGTTTGCCGTTCCTGCGGTTATTGTTCTGACTGTAGTGATAGGCGCGTTTAAAAAAGTCGATCTTTTCGGATGCTTTACCGAGGGTGCTAAAGAGGGCATAGGCTCGCTGATATCTGTTGCGCCTTCGCTTATAGGTCTTGTGCTTGCTGTAACTATGCTTGAAGCGTCAGGCTTTTTTGAGATACTTACCGGAATTATGTCGCCCGTGTGCGGCGCTGTCGGAATACCGCCTGAGGTGCTTCCGCTCGGTCTTATGCGTCCGGTGACAGGCAGCGGTTCGTTTGCAATGCTGTCATCTATACTTGAAAAATACGGTGCTGACAGTCTTATAGGAAGAACTGCGTCTGTTATGGCAGGCTCTACGGAAACGACATTTTATGCGATAACAGTATATTATGTCTCAGTGGGACTTTCAAAAACAAGACATACTGTTCCGGCGGCGCTGGGAGCTGATATTATCGGAATGATAATTGCATGCGCTGCTGTAAAGTAAGCTGCCGGACAAAATCGATATATTTAAAAATGTTTTGAAATAAATTCAAAAGATGATATAATAGGCGTGGAGGCGATATCATGCTTACAGAAAAGGAAAAGATACAGCGCGCAAGAATGTACATGTATAAGCTCAGTGTGGGCATTGACCCTATAAGTCAGAAAAAATTTGATAATGATGCGGCATTGAACAGCGAAAGGCTCAAAAAGTGCTTTGCTTATGTTTATGAGGTGCTTGGACGTACACTTGACGGAATAAAAAGTGAGAAAAAAACTCCTGAAAGACGTGCCGGAACGAAAGAGGCTTTCTATATAACTCCCGAAGAACGCTCAAGAGTAAAGCTTTTTGATGAGGACTGTGTTATTTCCGAATTTACAAATGCTGTTAATAAGGCTGTGAATGACACGAGCCGTAAAAAGCTGCAGGCTAAGACAATAAATGACTGGCTTGTAAATCAGGGATATCTGATAAATTCGACTGACGCTAACGGCAGGACACGCAGAGAGCTTACTGAGCGCTCTGCGGAGATAGGAATAAGCTCAAAACAGGGAATAAATGCGTTAGGCTCTTACACTATCATTCTATACAGCAGGCGGGCGCAGGAATTTATTCTTGAAAATATTGATAAGATTATTTAATATATACACCAGTTTCCAAGTTTTCGGAAAGATGAATGGCTCATATACAGAAGGAAGCAAAGGCAAGTGGATTTTTTGAAGATATGGGGCTGTTATCGAAAGTC
>ONVG01000031.1 GCA_900321195.1 uncultured Eubacteriales bacterium | reverse complement strand
CTCTTGCATCTGCTGCCATACCGGAACCCACATAAAGTCCGACATGTCCGGGTGAGTGAAGTCCCAGACCGTGTATATTCGGCACACCGTTGCTGACATAGCCCCATACGCTTGATGAGCCGAGCATGTCAACTCTGTTGCCGCCTACTCCGTAATATGAATAAATAAGTCCCGAACAGTCTACCGCACCGGGAGTTGAACCTCCCCATACATATGTCCAGTCCTCTCTGTAAGCTCTGAGTGCATGAGCTGCGAGTCCTACGTTTGTCGGTGACTCAGCAGATACCACAGGTGCTCCTGTGATGAGCATGAGCGTACCGATCATTGCTGTTAATACGATAGCCACTGTCTTCTTGATAAATCTTTTTGTCATGTTCCGGTTTTCTCCTTTCGGTTCCGCCTTACTTTCTCTCTCCGGCCTTTCTTTCCGGCCGTCATATACTTCCAAAGCTTTTAATTAATATTACAAATCGATTAAAAAGCTTTCCCAAAAATGTAACGCTTGAAGTAATTGTTTCAAAACTGTAACAAAATGATAACATCTACCAATAAAAAAATCAAGCCTTTTTACGATTTAACCTAAAAAAAACGCAATATTCAGCATTTTGCACAAAACCTTTGTCGAATGCGGTATATGTTCTAAGGGAGAACACGGCTTTTAGGCAAAAATTAAATTGCAACAAAGCAAAAAGTATGGTATCATTATATACTGCAGGAGTGTGCTGTGCGTTTATACTTTGAAATATCCAAGCTTGCTGCTGCATTATAATTGATACAGACGCACATTTACAGCTCAGTGTTTTTTATGAAGGCATTTACTATTAAAAAGAAAAATCTATGCGGAAAATGGAGAGTGGTTCAAGTGCAGAAAAAAAACATAGCCGTAATATTCGGCGGAAAATCTTCCGAGCATGAGGTATCAAGAGTATCTGCTTCTTATGTTATCAGCAGCATACCCAAGGACAAGTATAACATTTATACCATAGGAATCAAAAAGGACGGCAAGTGGCTGCTTTATTCCGGCGATGTAAGCAAAATACCGGACGGAAGTTGGGAAAATGACGAAAACAACCTCCGCGCATTCATAGCGCCGGCTCCGACTGTAGGCGGTCTTGTAGTTCTTGACGGTGACACCTGCAAAATTATAAATATCGATGTAATATTCCCCGCACTTCACGGCAAAAACGGCGAGGACGGTACTATACAGGGACTTTTCGAGCTTTCGGGCATACCTTATGTTGGCTGCGGAGTACTTTCATCCGCCGCATGTATGGATAAAGCCGTTACAAATATATTGTTAGAGCATTTCGGCATAGAGCAGGCGGCTTTCACATGGTTCTATACACACGACTATTATAAAGACCCCGAAAAATATATAACTCAGACAGAAACAGAGCTTAAAAAATATCCCGTTTTCGTAAAGCCTGCAAATGCGGGTTCGTCTGTCGGCATAAGCAAGGCGGCAAACCGTGAGGAGCTTATAAAGGCAATAGACATTGCCGCAAAAGAGGACTCCAAGATAGTAATAGAAGAAAACATAAAGGGTTATGAAGTAGAATGTGCGGTAATGGGCAATTATGAGCCTTTCGCTTCGATACCCGGACAGATAGCTCCGGCAAGCGAATTTTACGATTATGATGCAAAGTACAATAATTCACAGTCGCTCCTTTTCATACCGGCAAAAATAAGCGGGGAGCTTATGGAAAAGGTAAAGGAAACAGCAATAAAGGCTTACCGCTGTATCGGCTGTTCGGGACTTTCAAGAGTAGATTTCTTTGTTACCGATGAAGGCCGCATACTTCTCAATGAGATAAACACACTTCCGGGCTTTACTTCTATAAGCATGTATCCAAAGCTCATGGCAGCCTGCGGAAAAGAAGGCAGTCAGCTTATAGAGGAGCTTATAAAATACGCTTTTGAAAGGGCAGGTAAAGATGTCTGATAGTGCGATAGGTATTTTTGATTCGGGACTTGGCGGTCTGACGGCTGCAAAGGAGCTTGTCAGAGTTCTTCCGCATGAAAACGTCATATACTTCGGTGATACGGCTCGTGTGCCATACGGCAACAAGAGCCGCAGCACCATTATAAGATACGCTCAGCAGGATGCTTATTTTCTCCTGTCAAGGGGCGTTAAAATGATAATAGCCGCCTGCGGTACTGTAAGCTCTGTCGCTGCAGGTCTTAAAGACGAGCTTCCCGTACCCTTTACGGGAGTTGTCATACCTACCGCCAACGCCGCAGTAAAAGCTACAAAAAACGGCAGGATAGGCGTTATCGGTACTTCCGCTACCGTAAACAGCGGCTCATATAAAAAGGAGATACTCCGTCAGCGAAAGGAACTGACGGTTTTCCAGCAGGACTGTCCCCTTTTTGTTTCACTTGTTGAAAACAGCTTTATATCGGAAAAGGACGATATAGTAAAGTTAGTAGTCGAAAGATACCTTGCGCCGCTCAAAGCTCAGGGTATCGACACACTTATTTTAGGCTGTACACATTTCCCGATAATCTCAAAGGCTATATCGGAATATTTAGGCGACGGTGTTACACTTATAGATTCGGGACGTGAAACAGCTCTGTATGCCGCAAAAATTTTAAAGGAAAAAGGACTTCTCAACAAATCGGACAAGCAGGGTACATGCCGCTACTATGTAAGTGATACAGTCGAGGACTTCCGCAAGACAGCGGAAATATTCCTCAACAGGAGCGTCGGGGACGAGGTATCTCATATAAATCTTGAACAGGCTATGGTACGCTGATATATCAAGGAAAGGAAAGAAAACGTGGACGAAAATTATATACTCTCTGTAACAGGAAAACAGACGGTAGACGGTCAGTCCGACAAGATAGAGCTGCAAACGCCCGCAGCATATATGACAAAAAACGGTGTAAGATACATCACATACAAGGAATATGACGCTAACTGTCCCGACCGTGTTTTCCGCACAACAGTAAAGGTCGATCAGGACGGCATAGTTACCATTATGAAAGGCGGCACCGAAAAGCACCACCTCATACTTGAAAAGGGTGTTCGCCACAAGTGCGAATATGTAACGAGCTTCGGCAGCCTTTCTCTCGGTATATACACGGAAAGCGTAAGGAACGACCTAAATGACAACGGCGGCGAGCTTGAAGTATGCTATTCAATAGACATAGGCGCAGAGCTTGCAAGCACTAATGAACTTCATCTTAAAATCAAGGAGGCTTTATAAACCATGTCAACAGCACAGCAGACAATAACCGACCTGAAAAATGCTATTATTGACGCTATCAAAAAGGCTCAGCAGCAGGAGCTTCTTCCGCAGGCTGAAATACCCGATTTCACAATAGAGGTACCTGCCGACCGCTCACACGGCGATCTGGCTTCCAATGCGGCTATGGTATCGGCAAGAGCTTTCCGCGCAGCTCCAAGAAAAATCGCCGATATAATCACTCAGAATATCGACCTTTCATCAACAATGCTCAGCCGCTGTGAGATAGCAGGTCCCGGCTTTATGAACTTCTTCTATGACAAGTCATTTTATGCAGCTGTACTGAAGGAGATATCCGCTCAGGGAGAAAACTACGGCCGCTCGGATTTCGGACAGGGAAAAAGGATACTTGTTGAATTTGTATCCGCAAACCCGACAGGTCCAATGCACATAGGCAACGCAAGAGGCGGAGCTATAGGTGACTCCCTTGCAAGCGTTCTTGACGCGGTAGGCTATGAAGTGGCAAGGGAATTTTACATCAACGATGCAGGCAACCAGATAGAAAAATTCGCAACATCTCTTGAAATACGCTATATGCAGATATACAAAGAGGGCTATGAGCTTCCGGAGGACGCTTATCACGGTCAGGACATAATCGACCATGCAAAGAACTTTGCCGAGATAAACGGCGACAAGTATGTTGAAACAAGCTCCGAAGAAAGAAGAAAGGCTCTTGTTGACTATGCTCTGCCAATAAACATAGCAGGTCTTGAGCGTGACCTTCTGAAATACCGCATAAAATACGACCGCTGGTTCAGAGAAAGCACTCTGCACAACAGCGGCGCTGTAAAAGCTATTGTTGAAAAGCTCAGAGAAAACGGCTATACATACGAGCAGGACGGCGCTACATGGTTCAAGGCTTCCGAATTAGGCGCCGACAAGGACTTTGTACTTGTACGCTCAAACGGTCTTCCAACCTATGTTGTGCCTGATATCGCATATCACTATGACAAGCTTGTAACAAGAGGTTATGACAAGGCAATAGACGTACTCGGCGCCGACCATCACGGATATGTGCCGCGTCTTAAAGCTGCCCTTACAGCTCTGGGAGTTGACGCTTCAAGGCTTGACGCTGTACTCATGCAAATGGTAAGGCTCGTCAAGGACGGCGAAACAATAAAATTCTCCAAGAGAAGCGGCAAGGCAATAACCCTTGTAACTCTCCTTGACGAGATACCGATAGACGCCGCAAGATTTTTCTTCAATCTTCGTGAGTCAAACAGCCACTTTGATTTTGACCTTGACCTTGCCATTGACCAGTCGTCAAAGAACCCTGTATATTACGTACAGTATGCACATGCAAGGATATGCAATATATTAAAGACTCTCGAAGGCGAGGGCATAAAGCCGAGAGAATGCACAGACGAGGAGCTTGCAAACCTAACATCAAGCGAAGAGATAGAGCTTATCAACAAGCTTTCAAGTCTTCCCGATGAGATGATATCAGCCGCAAAGGACTATGACCCGTCGAGAATAACGAGATACGTTTATGACACTGCAACTCTCTTCCATAAATTCTACAATGCATGCCGTGTAAAGAGCGACAACGAGCCTCTCATGCAGGCAAGGCTTTCTCTGTGTCTTGCAGTAAAGACAGTCATATCAAACATTCTCACCCTTTTCAAAATAACCGCACCCGAAAAAATGTAAAACTCCATGCGCCTGCCGCATCTAACCGCGAAAATCAATTTTGTCAGGCAGTTTACACGGAGGAAACACTGAATTAAAAAACTCCCGTCAGTTTTTTTGAACTGACGGGAGTTTAATTTTAACTTCAGCTCCACTCATTCATAGGATCTTTTTGCGAATATGAAGGACGGAACGGAAAGTATCACGCCAAATTGTGCAAGAGTGATGTTGGTAAGTGAGTTTTCGTCAATATGGAAAAGCCATACAAGAAATGATGCTATTGTACTGTCGTCTATTACGATAGATACAGTGGATATGACTATGAATAAAAGCGCAAATCCACCGAATACAAGTGATGATATCAAAAACGGATTGTTTTTCAGCATATTTTATCTTCCTTTACTATGACGCATCATTCATCAGTACACAACTGCGCCGTATTTTTTAGTGAGCTGTAAAAGAGTCTTTTCGTCTATATCACAGCGGGTATCTACTATGAGCCTGCCCTGATAGTATCTTAATGCGGCTTCAAGCGTTGTAGGGTCATCGGCTCGTATTATAAACGGCAGCCTTGACATTATAGCATTGTCGGCAAGATATGCCGCATCATCCGTTGAGCCTAAATGTATGTATATGGCATTTATAGCCTCGTCATCAAAGTCTATTATCTCGTCCGACATATCAAGGTCACACCTGAGCGGCTCGGAAAGCTCAAGATATTCAGGCAGGAAAAAAGCTTCTCTGAATATAGCCGCCGCATAACTGTCCTTTTCTTCGCCGTATCTGAATTTCGTATCAAGACTTCTGAGCTTTGCAAGCTTTTCTTTGTCTTTGCATGCGCCTGTGTCCATATATATGGATGCGCCGTTTTCATTCAGCATTTGTATGTCGCTGTCGGAGAGCTTTTCTATGTCGGTAACGGCAATAAGCGGTATCTCCGCATGGGGATAGGCTTTTTTTATAAGGTCGGCAGCTTCTTCAGTGCCGTATGTACACTCTATACCAAAAGCCGCCGTGCCAAGCGCCTGAAGTGTGATAAGAGCGGCTATATAGTCGGTATCGCTTTCGTTTATGCCCTCGTCATCGACTTTCATTGTAACGATAACGGGTATATCGGCATTCTTTGCGGCAAGAACTCCCGCGCGCATATCCCAGAGCTTTTCAAAATTTCTGAGAAGTATGAAAGCTGCGCCTTCATCCTTCATAAGCGTTATTTTTTCAAGGTGGTCAAAATATGCGCTTTCAAACACATTTTCTCCGTATTCGGACGCTATCGGGTCGCTTTTTGAAAGTACGCCGCATACATTGACGTTATCCGGCGCCGACTCAGCGGTAAGTCTTGTAAGTCCGGAGATAAATTCGGCGAACTCATCATCAAAGCCCATATCTTCAAGTCTTGAATGAGAAATCCCCTCTGTCGGCGCAAGAATTATATCAAAGCCGCACTGAGCAGAGCTTTTCTTTTCAGCGGTAAGTATTTCGGGGCTGCGAATTATCAGAGCTTCACTACAGACGTTATACGGGTCATCGCCCGTAAGCTCACTGCACGAGCCTGAACCGTCGACAACAGCCGGAAGTGTGAATTCAAAACCCATAATTTAAAGCATCTCTCCTTATAATACAAATATTAGTCTTTATTATACACCCTGTATGATTACAAATCAACATCTTTTTATTAACACAGAAAAGCCGCATTATTGCCCTGCGGCTCACAATGCGGCTTTCCACACAAGAATAATCATCAATTATTCTTGACTTCTTCTATCTGATATATCTCGAAGATATCGCCCTCTTTGATATCACTGAAACGGTCAAGAGTTATACCGCACTCAAAGCCGGCAGCAACTTCCTTTACACTGTCCTTGAAACGCTGGAGAGATGCTATAGTATCATCTGCGATAACTATACCGTCACGGACAACACGCACCTGAGCGCCTCTTACAACCTTTCCGCTGAGTACATAGGAGCCCGATACTATACCGACATTGGTAATCTTGTAGGTCTGTCTTACTTCGACCTTTCCAAGCTGAGTTTCCTTGTACTTCGGCGCAAGCATACCCTTCATAGCGGCTTCTATTTCTTCTATGCAGTCATAGATTATTCTGTAAAGGCGCATATCAACGCCGTCACGCTTTGCATTTTCCTCAGCTACAGCGTCAGGTCTTACATTGAAGCCTACTATGATAGCGTTTGAAGCCGATGCAAGCATTACGTCAGACTCTCTTACTGCGCCGACGCCGCTGTGTATTACGTTTACCCGTATTTCCTCATTGGAAAGCTTTTCAAGCGACTGTCTTACAGCCTCGACCGAGCCTTGTACGTCTGCCTTTACGATTATCTTGAGCTCCTTCATATCGTCAAGACGCATCTGGTCAAAGAGGTTGTCAAGCGTTACCTTAGTCCTTGAATTGAAGCGCTCCTCTTTCTCGGCTGTCTTTCTCTGCTCGACAAGCTCTCTTGCAAGACGCTCATCCGATACTGCATTGAATATATCGCCGCCTGTCGGAACATCGTCAAGTCCTGTTATCTCAACAGGTACAGACGGTCCTGCGGTCTTTACCTTCTGTCCTTTATCATTGGTCATAGCACGTACACGGCCTACTGTTGTGCCTGCTACGATTATATCTCCGACATTGAGCGTACCGTTCTGTACAAGGACTGTAGCGATAGGTCCTCTGCCCTTGTCAAGTCTTGCTTCGATAACAGTACCCTTTGCGGCTCTGTCAGGATTTGCTTTAAGCTCCTTCATGTCGGCAACAAGAAGCACCATTTCAAGAAGGTCGTCAATACCCTCTTTTGTATGAGCAGATACGGGAATGACCGGTGTATCTCCGCCCCATTCTTCCGGCACTATCTCATATTCCGTAAGCTGCTGCTTTACCTGCTCGACGTTTGCGCCTACCTTGTCTATCTTGTTTACTGCAACTATGATAGAAACTCCTGCTGCTTTTGCATGGTTTATAGCTTCTATTGTCTGCGGCATGATACCGTCATCAGCTGCAACAACGAGTATAGCTATATCCGTTACCTGTGCGCCTCTTGCTCTCATTGTTGTAAATGCTTCATGTCCGGGAGTATCAAGGAAGGTTATCTCCCTGTCATCTATAGCAACACGGTATGCGCCGATATGCTGAGTTATGCCGCCTGCTTCTGTCGAAGTAACATGTGCATGACGTATGCTGTCAAGAAGTGATGTCTTTCCGTGGTCAACGTGTCCCATAACGACTACTACGGGCGCACGTGTTACAAGGTTCTCATCATCGTCATCACTATCGTCGATTATCTTTTCCTCGATAGTTTCAACAGTTTCCTTTTCTACCTTAGCATGGAACTCCATAGCTGCAAGTGACGCTGTATCAAAATCTATAGTGTCATTGACAGTAGCCATAACGCCAAGTCCCATGAGCTTCATTATTACCTCGGCTGCTCTTGCTTTAAGTCTGAGCGCAAGCTCGCTTACCGTTATCTCGTCAGGTATCTGTACAGTGATAGGCTTGTTCTTTCTGTCCTTCTCGATACGGCGGAGTCTTTCCTGCTCGGTCTCTTTTCTGGAATTGCGCGGCTTGCCCTTCTGCTGTGAGCGCTGTGTTATCTTCTGCTTCTGCACTGTGTTCTCATTGTGCATCTTCTCGCTTGCAAGACGGTCATATTTTTCATTGTAACGCTCGATATCAACATTTGACGAACGTGTATTTATGACACGGCTCCTGCTGCCGAACGAATCATCTCCCTGTGCGGCAGA
The DNA here is from genome assembly GCA_900321195.1 of uncultured Eubacteriales bacterium. GTDB lineage: Bacteria > Bacillota > Clostridia > Oscillospirales > Acutalibacteraceae > UBA1213. The sequence goes on along the minus strand of ONVG01000031.1, from coordinate 2,570 downwards.
TGTACCTGTCTGCTGCTTAGCGGCAGTTTTCTGAGGCTGTGCATTTGCGGGAGCCTTTTTCTGCGACTGTGCCTTTGCATCCTGCTGACTGTTCTGCTTCGGCTTATTGTTGTTTTTGTTCTTGTCATTAGGCTTGCGCTCGCCGTCACGGTTCTGCGGCTTGCCTTTCTCATTCTTGATCGGCTGTTTATCAGTCCTGACATTCTTTTCGGGCTTATCCTTCTTTTCAGGCTTATGCTCGGCTGCTTCGGTCTTTTCGGGTTCAGCCTGCTGTTCTTCCTTTACATCCTCTGCATCACGGGACGCAAAGTATTTATCAAAGCTGCTCACACTGTTTTTCTGAGTAAAATGCTCAAATATAACATTAAGCTCATCCTCTGTAAGTACAGTAGCCGGCTTTTTGACTACGCCAAGACGCTCTTTAAGAACATCAGCAGCTTCCTTATTTGAAACATTGAGATCCTTTGCGACCTCGCTCAATCTGTATTTTATCATCAATACATTCCTCCTGTCTGTTATTCGGCAAATAGAGCTTTAAGCTTTTCTGCAAATCCGCTGTCGTTCACGGAAATTATACCTGTCATTTTTTTTCCGATAGCATTGCCTATCTGTTCCATAGACAGAGCAGTTTTCAGTACCTCTGTTCCTGACTGCTCCGCCTTGCTTATTATCGAGCCCGATGTACGCTCTGAAATATCGCCGGCAAGCACAAGCAAATATGACTTGCCTTTTTTCATTGACTCCGCTGCCGCATCAAATCCGACCGACAGCCTTCCCGCTCGTCTTGCTATTCCAAGAAGTGACAACAGCTTTTCATTCATCAGTGCTTTTCCTCCATTAGTTCCGATATTATCTACAGCTCTTTAAAAGGACTTATTCTGCACCAAGCTCTTTTGCAAGCTTTTCATATACATCATCGGGTATCCTGCAGGAAAATGCTTTTTCAAATCTTCTTGCCTTTTTTGCCGCTGCAAGACATTTAAGGTCTTTGCATACATATGCGCCTCTGCCCGACCTTTTTCCTGTCATATCCACCGATATCTCACCCGACTGTATTATCTCTCCGTTTTCGTCCTTTACATCGGGGGCTTTTACTACCCTGACAAGCTGCCTTTTTTCCTTCATCTCTCCGCAGCCTGTACATTTTCTCATAGGTATTTTTTTCTGCTTCATAATAGATCGCCTCCAATCAGGACAGCATATTTTATTCTTCTCCGTCAGCTGCTTCTTCTGTTGTTTCTGCTTCTTCAACAGCTTCCTCGTTTACAGCTTCCTCGTTTATAGCTTCCTCGTTTACAGTTTCCTCTGCTTCATCATCAGCCTGCGTTTTTTCTTCCTCTTCTTCACCGAAGAAACCGCTTTCGGGACGGATATCTATTTTCCAGCCTGTAAGCTTTGCAGCAAGGCGAACATTCTGACCCTTATTTCCTATTGCAAGTGAAAGCTGACTGTCGGGAACTGTGGCCTTGCATACTCTCTCTGCATCGGGAACTACCTCTACCTTTACGACCTCAGCAGGTGAAAGCGCGGCTGTTATGAACTTTACAGGGTCTTCGCTGTATTCAACTATATCTATCTTTTCTCCGCCAAGTACTTCAACTATAGTACCCACTCTCTGACCTCTCGGACCTATGCATGCGCCGACAGCATCAACATTTTCATCACGGCTGAACACAGCTATCTTTGTTCTTGAGCCTGCTTCTCTTGATATTGATTTTATCTCTACAGTACCGTCAAATATCTCAGGTACTTCTGCCTCAAACAATCTCTTTACAAAATCGGGATGTGTTCTTGATATTATAGCTCGCGGCTCTTTTCCGCCTGTCTTGATATCGACTATATATACCTTTATCTGCTGACCCTCTGTGAACTCCTCGCCGTTTATCTGCTCATTCTTCGGGAGTATAGCTATTGATTTGCCGAGTCTGAGAGTTGCATTTCCTGTTTTTGCGTCTACCTGCTCAACAGTAGCCGTAACTATCTCCTTGAGCTTGCTCTGATATTCTGCAAGTGCCTGTCCCTTTTCGCCGTCGCGTATACCCTGACGGATTATATTTCTTGCTGTCTGTACTGCTATACGTCCGAAATCCTTCGGGTCAAGCTTTACTCCGACCTTATCCTCTAATCTTGCCGCCGGACTTATTTTTCTTGCATCGTCAAGCTGTATCTCACGGTTATGATCAAACACCTCATCGACCACTTCTTTATTGAGATATACCTCAAATATACCTGTGTCAGGCTCCATCTTTATCAGTACATCCTCATTGCCGCCGTATGTACTCTTACATGCGGTTATGATAGCCTTCTGTATCTGACTGAGCATGAAGTCTACCGGTATGCCTCTCTCCTTTTCTATAAGTGCAAGAGCCTCAAAAAGCTCTGTATTTCTGTTGTCCTGCGGCTTCTCCGCTTTCTTCTTTGCCATGTTTTTCCCTCCGTAAAAATTTTATTCACAGGTCAAAGTCATCCAGTTTAATATATACTGTATCTTTTTTCTTTATTACCTTTTCCTCGCCGTCACACATTATAACGACATTTTCCTTATCATGTGCGGTAAGAGTTCCGAAAAG
>ONVG01000113.1 GCA_900321195.1 uncultured Eubacteriales bacterium | reverse complement strand
TATTACAAGGACGAATTTTTTGTAAGAGTTCTTCCTGACGGTGCGAATGCCGACATACACAACATAAAGTACTCGAATTTCTGTGATATTTCACTTCACGTTGACGAGAGGACAGGAACATTTATTGCAATATCCGCCATAGACAACATGGTAAAGGGTGCGGCAGGACAGGCAATACAGAACATGAACATAATTTTCGGTCTTGACGAAAAAACCGGTCTCATCATAGTCCCCCCCGCCTTCTAGCCAGGGGTACGCCCTGGAGCGAATTTCGCGTTTTCGTTCGCTGCGCTCACTAAGTTATCTTATGTAAAAATTTATTCACGCGCAGGACGGCACAGCATTATCTTTCTTTTTCCGCCGCCACAAGCCTTGCGGCTTGCTTTACGGCTGCTTTACTTAATGAACAGGTCTTATTCTCCTTTTTAAGTAAGCTGTGCCTGTTTATTCAGATCGGAATTTTAAATAATAGATGCTAAAGAATGTTTTAAAGAATAGAGAATAAATAATAAATAATAAAAACATGCGGGTGCAGGGGCTTTAGCTCCTGCCGAGGTCAAGGGCGAGCAGCCCTTGCGGGGTTTGGGGCAGAGCCCAAATTATTAGATGGAGGAATGATAAATGGCATATAAAATTATTGATGGATCTGTAACGGCGGCAAAGGGTTTTAAGGCTTCGGGAATACACTGCGGTATTAGGAAGAATAAGTCAAAAAGGGATCTTGCACTTATATTCTGTGAAAAGAAGTGTACTGCGGCGGCTGTATATACTACTAACCTTGTCCAAAGCTCACCTATAACCGTGACAAAGAAAAATCTTGCCGATGGCTAAGCTCGCGGCAGATAAACTTGGGATATCTGCTGACGATATAATAGTAGGCTCAACAGGCGTTATCGGTCAGATACTTCCGATAGAGCCTATCGCAGAAGGTATGGAACAGCTCGTTTCTGAGCTTTCTGCTGACGGCTCATCAAATGCGGCTGAGGCTATAATGACTACCGATACTATGGCAAAGGAATATGCTGTCGAAACTGTTATAGACGGAAAAACAGTCAGGATAGGCGGTATATCAAAGGGCAGCGGTATGATACATCCGAATATGGCTACAATGCTCTGCTTCGTTACAACAGATGCCGCAATATCTCCCGAAATGATAAAAAAAGCCGTTAAAACTGCGGCTGATAAGACATTCAACATGATAAGCATTGACGGCGATACTTCAACTAATGATACCCTTTCAGTTATGGCTTCGGGGCTTGCAGGAAATACTGTTATCACCGAAGAAAATGACGATTATTATACATTCCTTGAAGCTCTTACTGCAGTGTGCAGGGGTCTTTCCTTAATGATGGCAAAGGACGGAGAAGGCGCAACAAAGCTTCTTGTTTGCAAGGTGAGCGGCGCAAAGACAGAAAATGATGCAAAGCTTGCCGCTAAGTCCGTAATATGCTCCAGCCTTTTGAAAGCCGCTATGTTCGGCGCAGATGCTAACTGGGGACGTGTTCTTTGTGCAGTAGGATATTCGGGCGGAAATATAGATGTAAACAAGGTCGATGTTTCGTTCTCGTCAAAGGCAGGAAAGATAGATGTCTGCAAAAACGGCGCAGGAATAGAGTTTTCCGAGGAAACAGCAAAAACTGTGCTTACAGAGGATGAAATAGATATAATAATAGAGCTTAATGACGGCAGCGGTGAAGCTGAAGCATACGGCTGTGACCTTACATATGAATATGTAAAGATAAACGGTGATTACAGGACCTGATCATACGAGTGGGAGATGATAAAAATGAATAATATTTCCGAGCAGGACAAAGCAAAGGTGCTTGTGCAGGCACTTCCTTATATACAGAAATGGTCGGGCAAGACTATAGTTGTAAAATACGGCGGCAACGCCATGATAAACGATGACCTGAAAGAAGCTGTAATGAGCGACATAGTTCTTTTGCAGCTTATCGGAATAAATGTTGTGCTTGTACACGGCGGCGGCCCCGAAATAAGCGGCATGCTCAAAAAGATAGGCAAGGAAAGCAGATTTATAAACGGTCTGCGTGTTACGGACGAGGAAACGATAGACGTAGTTCAGATGGTGCTTGCAGGAAAGGTGAATAAGAGCCTTGTGCAGCTTCTTGAACAGCACAGCGGAAAGGCTATAGGTCTTTGCGGTCTTGACGGACGTATGATAATGGCGGAGAAAAAAGCATCGGGCATCGACCTCGGATTTGTCGGAGAGATAACCGAAGTAAACACCGAAGTGATAGAGAATGCCACAAAAAACGGTTATGTTCCGATAATCTCAACCGTTGCGGGCGGTTACGGCGGAGAAGTCTACAATATCAACGCCGATCTTGCCGCCGCAAGAATAGCGGCTGACCTTAAAGCCGCAAAGCTCATACTTATGACGGATATAAGAGGACTTCTGCGTGACAAGGATGACGATGAAACACTCATACCTGTAGTAAATGTAAGCGAAGTGCCGTCTTTGAAGCGCGAAGGCATAATATCCGGCGGCATGATACCGAAAATAGACTGCTGTGTAGAAGCTGTCAGACGCGGAGTAAAGCGCGCTCATATAATCGACGGCAGAATACCGCATTCAATACTTATAGAGATGTTCTCCGATGAAGGTATCGGAACAATGTTCTATTGATAAACGGAGGTAATACAAATGACCTTTGAGGAAATAAAAAATGACGAACAACAATATATGATGCACACCTACGGCAGATTTCAGACAGCGCTTGTAAGCGGCAAGGGAGCAGTCGCAAAGGGTGTGGACGGAAAGGAATACATAGATTTCACAAGCGGTATAGGTGTTAATTCTCTCGGCTACTGTGATGACGGCTGGGTAAAGGCTGTTTCAGACCAGGCGGCAGCTATACAGCACATATCAAATCTTTATTATTCTCCTCTTCAGACAGAAGTAGCAAAAAAACTCTGCGAGCTCACAGGCTTTGACAAGGTTTTCCTTTGCAATTCGGGCGCGGAAGCAAACGAGTGCGCTATAAAGACAGCAAGAAAATACAGCTTTGACAAATACGGTCAGGGCAGACAGAAGATAATAACACTTGTCAATTCATTCCACGGCAGGACTGTTACAACACTTGCCGCAACAGGACAGGATGTTTTCCACAATTATTTTTTCCCGTTTACAGATGGCTTTGAATTTGCAGCCGCTAATGATATTGACGACCTCAAAGCTCATATCAAAGATGATGTTTGTGCAGTGTTCGTAGAGCTTATACAGGGCGAGGGCGGAGTTATGCCGCTCGATAAGTCTTATGTCGAAGCAATACAGACTATCTGCAATGAAAAGGATATACTTTTCATGGTCGATGAGGTACAGACGGGAATTTCAAGGACAGGCGATTTCTACTGCTATCAGGGCTACGGAGTAAAGCCCGATGTAGTGACATCGGCAAAGGGTCTCGGCGGCGGTCTCCCGATAGGCGCATGCCTTTGCAGTGAAAAGCTTGCAGACGTAATGTCGGCAGGCACACACGGAACGACATTCGGCGGAAATCCGATCGCCTGTGCTGCTGCAAAAGAGGTGCTTTCAAGAGTAACGACACCCGAATTTCTTGCAGAGGTAAGAGCAAAGGGCGAATATATCAGAGCAGAGCTTGAAAAAATTGGCAACGTCAAGGAAGTAAGAGGCAGGGGCATGATGATAGGCATTGTTACTGAAAAGGACAATGCAAAGGCAGTTGCCGCTCAGTGCGTCGAAAACGGACTTCTCATACTTACGGCTAAGGATCTTTTAAGACTTCTTCCGCCGCTTACTATAACCTATGATGAAATAAATAAAGGACTCGGTATCCTTAAAAAAGTAATGGAGGCTTGACAAATGAAACACTTATTGAAAATGTTGGATCTTACATCAGAGGAAGTAATCGATATCCTCAATCTTGCCGACCAGCTCAAATATGAGCAGAAGCACGGCATACCGCACAAGCTCCTTGAAGGAAAGTCACTCGGACTTATCTTTGAGAAAGCATCTACACGTACAAGAGTTTCCTTTGAAGTGGGAATATATCAGCTTGGCGGTCAGCCGATATTCCTTTCGTCAAAGGATATGCAGATAGGCAGGGGCGAGCCTGTACAGGATACCGCAAGAGTTCTTTCACGCTATCTTGACGGTATAATGATACGTACCTTTGAGCAGAAGGAAGTAGAGGATCTTGCAAGCTACGGCAGCATTCCGATAATAAACGGTCTTACAGACTTTTGTCATCCCTGTCAGATACTTGCCGACCTTATGACTATCCGTGAATTCAAGGGAAAGCTTGACGGACTTAAAATGTGCTTTATCGGTGACGGAAACAATATGATGAACTCTCTCATCGTCGGCGCGCTGAAAACAGGAATGTCTATTTCTGTAGCTTGTCCGGAGGGCTACGAGCCGCATGAGGATGTACTTGCCTTTGCAAAGGAATACGGCGATAAGTTCAGCATGTTCCGCACACCGAAAGAGGCTGTTGTTGATGCGGATGTAGTTATAACAGACGTATGGGCATCAATGGGACAGGAAGGCGAAGCAGAAAGGAGAAGGAAAGCCTTTGACGGCTATCAGGTAAATGCGGAGCTTATGGCGCTTGCAAAGCCTGACGCTATGGTACAGCACTGTCTGCCTGCACACAGGGGCGAGGAGATAACAGAGGAAGTATTTGAAGCTCATGCAGACGAGATATTCGAGGAAGCAGAGAACAGGCTCCATGCGCAGAAGGCTGTTATGGTAAAGTGTCTTGGCGATAAGTAATAAATCTGCAAAAAATCGACAAAATCGGTAAAATGATATTTTTTGACTGAAATATTAAATTGGGTGTGGTGTTTTGTCAAGGATAAGATATATGGCCGCAAGGATATTGAAGCTTGACTACGGAAAGATGTTCAAGATCGCAAAGGCCGTATCCAAAAAAGCAGGAAAAAGCTCTGTGAAGATATTCTTCGATATGATACACTGCGGAATGAAGTTCCAGGCAGGCTATCACGATTATCAGGAATTTGAGTTCTATCTTATGAACGATGAGCAGAGAGCTACCTTCCTTACAAGAGGAAAAAACAACGCTATCATAAAAAAATATAACGATAAGGAATATATGCCGCTGTTCGAGGATAAGATAGAATTCAACAAGCGCTTTGCAAAATTCATAAAAAGGGACTGGCTCGATGTAAGAGAAGCCGCGCCTGAAGCGTTTGAAGAATTTATGAAGAAAAATCCCCATATAATAGCCAAGGTAGTGGACGGCGCAGGCGGCGAAGGCATAGATAAGTACTGTATCGAGGACTATAAGTCTGCAAAGGAAATATATGACCTTATAAACGAGAGAAAGCAGTATCTTGCAGAAGCCTTTATGACACAGCATGAAAAGCTCAGCGAGCTTTACGCAGGCAGTGTTAATACAATGCGTATGTTCACGTTCTATAAGGACGGAAAGGGCTATTTTCTTCAGGCAATATTAAAGTTAGGCAACGGCGGAGTAGTCGATAACTTTTCGGGCGGAGGAATGTACACCTTTCCGAATGAAAAGGGCATTGTGACAGTACCGGCAATAGACAAGGCTGATGTACTTCACAAAAAGCATCCCCTGACCAAAAAGGATATAGTCGGCTTTGAAGTACCGCTTTTTGATGATGCCGTGAAGCTTGTAGAGGAGGCGGCGACAGTGATACCGCAGGTCGCTTATGTAGGCTGGGATGTCGCGATAGGAAAGGACGGCCCAGAGCTTATCGAGGGAAATCCCTTCCCCGGAGTGTTCCAGAAAAGAGCAAGCCTTAGTGAAAATAAGACCGGTATCATACCGCTTTACAGAAAATATATGGATATTTGACACAAAAGCTTATCGGATATGGTAAAATTCGGTAAGCTTTTGTTTATTTTGGCAAGCAGAGGGAAAATATTCAAGGAAAATTTTCCTTTTATTTACTTCTTTTTGACAATCGATTGTGGTATAATAATATA
>ONVG01000027.1 GCA_900321195.1 uncultured Eubacteriales bacterium | reverse complement strand
TTTACCCAGATCGCCTTCTACGAACATTTTGTACATATATGTATAATTCTGGAAGGTGTTGTCTTTCAGTCCTCTTTTTACCTCTGACCACCTTTCAAACATATCATTCAGTGTCATCGTTCTGCTTTCGGTTTTCACTCCGTCGAGCCTGTCACGCTGTACCTCTTCCTCTTTCAAACGAAGCTCTTCAAGTGTCGGACTGTACAGATAAAGCCGCTTGCCTGTGGAATCGCTGTATCTGTACATATATGTACCGTCGCTGCGCTGAGATTCCCCGGATTTCAGCACTCTGCCTTTGCTGTCCTTACGTCTGTTGCTCATTACAAATTCCTCCTTGTAATAATGCCGACAGTGTGATTGGAGCTACACTGCCGGCGTTTATGTTCTCAGATCGAGTAAACCTTTTCGATGAACTCATCAAAAAGTTTACGCTTTATAAGTCTTTTGCCGCCTACCCACAAAACGAAAAGGCATTTCTCATCGTCTGTGATCTCCCGAAGCTTGTTCCTGCCGATATTGGAGTAAACAGCCGTCTCCTCAATAGTGAGGTTCTGCTTCTGATATATAGGAATCTCGATTGGTTTATTCATAAATCTCACCTCCTGTGTTATATAATAAAATAGTGTATAATCTTATCCCTTGACATTCCGTTTAGTAATCAATTGGATCAGAAATAATAATATAATCCGGATCACTATACTTATTCGTCCAATCAAGACTATAATATCGAACGTTATTACAATCTGTTTCATTACCTGTTTTATTGTCATCTCCTCTATCTATTTCAACAAGACGGTCAGCATTAATAAAGTAATGCTTCTTTTTTGGTTTTGCGTTAACATATAGAGTGCTGGTATTTTCTCCTCCTACAATTTTTAATAATCCATGGTATTTAAGCTGTTTTATTACAGCTCCTAATGGTGGAGCTTCTTCAAGTTTCATCTGTCCCCTCAACCATTGAACAAGTACCTTCCCCCTTACACAAATATATGTACCGTCATAATAAAAACAATTCTTATCAATATAGCCTGTTGCACGATATAACTTAGGGCTTGTTTTAAAAATCGAAACAATTGTTCAAAGTAACCAAATCATGCAGGCAGCTATATAAACAAAGGACAGGAAAGATTTGTCAAGTTTGTCATACCTCGTGGCAATGCGGCGAAACCATTTGATTTTTTGGAAGAAGCATTCAACGAGGTGACGTTCTTTATACAGACAATAGTCCACTTTCCAAGGCTTCTTAGCGTTGATCTTGGGCGGTATAACAGCAACCGCACCGTGTTCCTTTATATATGCAAGGATTTCTTTTGTGCCGTACGCTTTATCACCCAATAAATTACTACCTTCAATATCGATCTTACTCATCAAATCAACGGCATGAGTAGAATCTCCATCGTTGCCGGGAGAAAGCAAAAAGGCAACGGGATTCCCTAAGCCGTCTACGATAGCGTGAATTTTCGTGTTTATTCCGCCTTTTGTTCGCCCAACCGCCTTATTCTCGCTTTTTTTCCCCACCATTTGCACTCTGGTGAACTTTTGCACATGTTGAATCGATACTGTAATTCTCAGTATCAATATCCTTGTTCAGTTCAGCGAAAATCTGCTCCCACAAACCGTTATCTCTCCATTTGGCAAAGCGTGAGTACACGCTCTGCCAAGGGCCATACTTTTTGGGAAGTTGTCTCCACTGCGCTCCTGAATGATTTATCCACAATATGCCGTTTACCATTGTCCGGTTATCTTTTCTGGGGCGTCCTTTCTTTCCTGTATATTCCGGTGGCATTAGCGGTTCAATCTTTTTCCATTGTTCGTCTGTGATTTCGTATGTTTCATATTTATCCATGTTTTTATGATACTTCTTTTTCTGCTTTTGTGCAATCTTTATTTTTCAAACAAGCCCTAGATACTTGCAATTTTCAAATGCCGGTTCTGGGTTAAGATATCATACTGATTTTAACAATGCAGGAGAAATTAGGTTAGATTCTGCTGGTAGTGCTGCAACAGATGAAAGATATGTTTTATCAGAGTATAGCATCATTACCATTTCAGGTTCAACAGTAACACCTATAGGTTCTCCTACAACAACAAGGGATGCTACTGCCGAAGAAATTGCCGCTTATACAGCGAACTGCGGCAGCAGTACAACTGCTGTACTGTATGACATTACAGAAACTGTTAAAAAGAATGTTTTTACCGATACTGACAACCACCCCCCTACGTCACCACAAACCCAAAATGTGATGTAGTAAAAAGCGGAAATACCTCTGTGCAATGGCTGACAAGCGACGGTGTAAGCAACACAAGCTACAACGGCTCTGCGGCATACAATATCATTACGGATATAAAAACCGGTTCAACGGCAAAAAAGAGATACCAGAATACCGGACTGACAAACGCTGATCCGACAAGAATGGAGGAGAGGCTTTATTCCAACATGACGACATTTTTGAATGCAAGTACATCACAAGACCCGTATAACAGCGAAGATTTCCCTGTGCTTGTTGTAAATGATATCTCCACGGCAAATGAAGCTGTAAACCACTATCTTAAACTTCTGACAAATACAAGCTATGATTTTTCAAAGGGCTACCCATGCACTGCAACTTATGATGAACAGAACATATTCAATGTTGATATCTCCAGATGGCTGTATAACAACACAACAGGAAAGTTTGAAAAGCAGGACGAGGCAGCAGCACTGAAATGCGTACAAAACAGAGGTTTCCGTATCACCGCCAATGACCTTTATAACGGAAAAAGGCAGATATCCCTTGTAGATGTTCAGTTCTATGACCCAACCGACACAAGCGAAAACAGAAGGATAGCTTATCACCTCTATGTGCCTGTTGTTGTAAAGAAGATGCTTTTCTATACCGTAGACCTGAAAGCAGCTTCTACTACAACATATAAGCTTGATGCTTATCCTCCCTATGTTCAGAATATTGTTGAGAATCTCGGCAACCCTATAACATTAAGGATCACCTATACCTATCAGCAGAACGCCGAGGCATGGGAGGCTGCGATCAACAGCGGTGAAAATGTGTGCCGAAATTATGATAAAGTGCTTTCTCTTTAAAATCTTACTCAAAATTTCCCACAGGATGCATAGATCGTTCTGCTTGACCCAAACAATAAACTTGACAAATTCTATAACGGCAGCTTTAAGTCATTATCCGGGGGCGGTGTCGTTACTCCTCCATCCGGCGGAACAGGCACGGGTTATCAATTGGAGCTTAGTTCGTTTACCGATCCTACAAACAATGAAACGTTCTCGCCCGTAATGATAAACGACCTTCTTGACATTACTGTTAATGAGTATGCTGCTGATGATGAAAAGAACCTCGTCGAATGTCCTGAAATTTCCTCCGAGCTGATAGCCATTGTCAGGAATTATACTTATATGGATAACGGCGTACCTCGTACAAAGGATCTTTATCTGCGTTATAAACATGATGAGCCTAACGGTACTTATGCCGTTAATGTTTCCCTGAAGGACGGTCAGAGTGCAGGCGGCTATGTTCAGGAGCATTACTATATCAGCATTTTTACAAAGGAAAACAAGGTTGATGGAAATATTTATCATTATGAGGTCAAAACAGCCGGTACAACGCTGAACGACCCGAATTATCCTACGGCAATGATAGGCAATACTGATGCGCCCCATCTTTTCGTCGGTAACCTTTACACTAATGATATTACTATTGAAGAGAAGAACAGCAACAGAAGAATGAGTTCAGACAATAATTATCTTTCCGCAGATATAACTGCTCATGTCGGATTTACTCAGGCTGCGATCGATAATGGTATTATCAGCTTATTAAACAATGAAAATGTTAAGATATATCAGACATTTATGGTATCACTTGACCGTCTGAACGGAGAAGAAGCAAGCCAGAGAGGTATACTTGTTGACCCGATAGTTGATCCTGCTGCAGGCAGCTATAAGATCAATGGCAGTATACCGGAGAACTATACTCTGGATTATCGGATCACAAAAAATTACATCGAGCTGCTCAATAATCATGACATCAAGCAAGCACTTATTGAAAAAGCCAATCAGGGAACCCAAATACAAGACCATACAGTGGATGATTACAAGATAGAGATAAAAGAAAGTGTAACACTTACCTATGCTGCAAATACACTTCCCGATCAGTTCCCGAAATCTACCCCTGATGATAAAAGTAAAGGAACATATATGATCGGCTATTCAAATATTTCATCCACTTCCGAAGGCGGTTCAACAAGCTGTGCAAGCGTCAATACAGGAAGCAGACAAGAAATGCTTCTGTACTATATTGATGATGATACTACCGTTGATTTCTCGTACAATGCGATCAGCAACCCTGACTTTGTGGATGACGGCAACGGAAATTATGGTCAGCTTGGTCTTGACGGCTGTGAGCTTGATAATGAAGGAAAAAACTATGTCCGGATCAATTCAGCGGCATATTATGATGCACATGATTATAATCTGATAAATAAAGCTCGCTTTGTCAAAATAATGATAAAGCTTTCAAAAAAGCAAAGCAATTATCAGACGGCACTGGACATCCCGACTTATCTTAAAGATTTTGAGTTACTCGACAATCAAACCCATCCGATAGTTATCCTGCCGGAGACAGACGACCAGACAACTACTGATGTGGATGAAGCTGAGGTCAATCATAATATCAATGAAGCGAATAACTATTCAATTATCCTTGATGATACAAGCAAAATCTATACCTACATTATTCCGAGAGCAAAAGTTGAAACGATAGACGGAAATATATTTTCGATACCGATCAATTTCAAGGCATACGGAGGTAAAAACAGCAACTTTGAAGAAAAGAATAGTCCCTCATACGATATGGAATATTCAAATTACAAGGTCGAAGTAGCCATGGGTCTGCTTGAAAATAAGAACGACAATAACTGGCTGCAAAATTCGGATAAGAAAGACCACATCATTTACACAAACGCAAGAATATACAGTAATGTTATTTCTTGATGATTCGAGTTTATAAGCAAAACAATTATAATGACCGCCCGACAGAACATCACTTCCGTGATACTCTGTCGGGCGGATTTTTTTACCTGTTCCCTCACTATACTTCTTGAAAACAGAAATTTTTCATGTCAAATACAAATCCTCAATATAATTATCCGCAGCTCTGCGTAATTTTCTATGATAAATTTCAAAAAAACTCTTGACATTTGCAAAACAGCGTGATATAATGATCAAGTCGTAGGGTCCACCCGTTCCCATACCGAACACGGAAGTTAAGCTCAATGGTGCCGAAAATACTCGATTGGTGACGATCCGGAAAGATAGGAAGATGCCAACACATAAAAAGCCATCCGTTTGGATGGCTTTTTTGTTATCTTACTTTAAATCTGTATTCTTCATTATCTACAGGTATAGTTTTTGCTTCAATGTCCTCTATGCGTATGAATCTGCCACGTTCTATTGCGCTTATTACCTGCCCTATCTGTTCTTCCGAACCTTGTATCTCCATTGTAACAGAGCCGTCATATTCATTTTTGACCCAGCCTGTACAGCCGTAAAGCTCGGCGGCTTCTCTTGCGCGGTATCTGAAACCTACTCCCTGCACCCAACCGTGAAATTTTATTTTTTTCCTTACCATTAACTCTGCCCCCTTTTTGCTTATAATCGTATATATAAATTTATTCTAACATTTTTAATTGATAATAAAATTCTTTTTAAGAATTAAAAATATCATATCTGTATGTATAATAGTTTTTATCAGAATAAAAGGAGATGTTTACATGATAGGAATAATAGGAGCAATGGATATAGAAGTAAACGGGATAACCGAAAAAATGACGGATACGAAAACCCGTACAATAAGCGGAGTAAGATTTGTTTCGGGAAAGCTTGGCAATAAAGAGTGCGTTGTCGCAAAGTGCGGCATAGGAAAGGTAAATGCAGCTATAACAGCACAAACTATGATACTTGAATTTTCTCCCGATAAAATAATAAACACGGGTATTGCAGGAAGTACAAGCAATAAAACACATATCGGATATATAGTTATTTCCGACAGCGTTATACAGCACGATATGGACACCACTATATTGGGTGACAAGCCCGGAACGCTTTTCCTTCCTGACGGTACTGTCACCGACATACCATGCAGCCGTGAGCTTATAGCCGAGCTTGAAAAGGCATGTATTAAAACCGGCGAAAAAAACTATATAATAGGCAAGACCGCAACAGGCGACCAGTTCATAAGCGGCAATGACAAAAGAAGTGCGCTCAATGAAAAATTCGGCGCAGTCGCATGTGAAATGGAGGGCGGAAGTATCGGTCAGGTGTGCTATGTAAATAAAGTTCCGTTTGCAGTACTGCGCTCGATATCCGACAGCATGAGTGACGAGGATGATGCGGTTGAATATTCCGTATTCAGCAGGTCTGCTGCCGAAAAGGCCATCAATATAATAACCGCTCTTGTTTATGATGAAAATTGATGCAAAGAAAAAAGGCATGTTCACTGAACTTGCCTTTTCTTTATTTACAGCTGCTTAATAGCCTGATTTTTTAAGAAAATTTTCGGCTGTTTTTCTGTCAAGCTGTTTTATTTTGTGAGTCGATTTCTTTTCTGCAAATAAGCTTAGCTTGATATTGCATGTATCTTTTTTAAGCTGGAAGATATTCTGCGATATTTCAACAGTCTGTATTTTTTCTACAGGTATTATATATGTTTTGAGGGTGAGCTTTTCAAATGTGCATATAGATATATTTTTTCCGCATAATGCTATATGTGAATGCTTGTATGCAAAGCATCGGAATACGAGCCACCATAATATAAGAAACATGCATATCGTAAGAAGTACCCTTATGACAGACGATAACCGTCCGAGCATCTTTGAAAATATAAAGCCTGAAAGACATATCACAAACAGTATTACAGGCAGATATATATATGACCAGAGATGATGCTTTTCTGCGTAGATGCTCTCTGTTTCATTCGGGTCTATGCCGGTCAGCTCATATATCCCGCTGTATATTTTTTCCCTGCTTTCGGGCGCTATTATCATACTTCTGTCGCCCTTTATCTTGTTCGAGCCTATTACAAATATCCCTGCGCTGTAGATATTCAGTATCTTCATAAAAAGGCTCTGATTTATCGTTACGGCTGTGATACCATCTGTCTTTGTCATAAGAAAGCTCTTGTTTATGACACCTCTTGATATAGCGATAAAATTTTCGAGCCTGTATGAGCGAAACCTTGCATATCTCAAAAACACCATAAGTACCGATATCATCCAGCAGGAAATTATTATAATTATCAGCGCTGAAACAGCCGGAGAAAAATATAATGCAAAAAGATTTTTGTTTGAATTGAGGGAGCTCTGTATAATATCATTCGTAAGCTCCGAGCCGACTATCTTTCCGCTTTTGCTTAATACGGGAACTATGAATATAAGCCCTGTTACAGGATTTGACCAGAAAACAGAAAGAAGTATAGTATTAACTATATTTGCCCTATAGACATCACCATCGATATTTTCCCTGTCTATCCTTTCAAGCATTTTCTCAGTATTCTTTTTTGAGATAAATCCAGATATATCATAATCCCTGCTTGAACCTGCCGGAGTATCGGCAGATACCTTTACAGCGCCAAAAACAGATGGGATGATATCCTTTTTTATCGATAATGTCTGTATCTTGTTATAAGGCAGAACATACTTTTTTCTTAAAAATATACCATGCCTTATACATATTCCCTTTTCAGCAGTGCGGTAAGATTTTCTTTCATATAACCATAGCGCATAAAAACATCCTGCAATAACATACAGTGCGCTTATCCCGAGAGAACCTATGATATCAAGTATGCCTTCGGGTCTTATGAATATCTGCCGCAGTACGGAAAGTATTATCATAATAACAGATATCTTCATGTGGCTCAGTATAGTGTAGGGATGACATTTTTTATACAGTGATCTTTTCATGCCTGTAATTCCTCCGACGGCTGATGCAGGAAGTCATCTATCGCTTTTTTCAGCGCAGCGGCATCATCTCTTGAAAGCTCCCATAAAATAACATCACTGCCTGCCAAGAGAATATTTATTGATGCAAGTCCCATGCGCTTTTCTATGACACCCTCAAACATTACGGCGTACTGTATCTTTGAAAACAACACTACTATTTCACGTCTTGTAAAAAGTCCTTTTTTCAGTATTACTCTGTCCTTTTCAAATCTATAGCTTACCAGCTTCATCACAGCAGGGATATAATAGAACATCATAAATACATAAATCATAACGACAGCGCTTAAAAAAACGATACACAGGAGAGGAAGCACAAAGAACAATATTCCCGAAAAGACAGTATAAAGCACAAATATAACAGACATTCTTATCTGCCAAACTTTGCCCGCCTTTTCTGATAAAAGATTTCTGTTTTCTATATTCTTTTCAGAAATTTTCTCCATAATAATAACTCCGGAAATAAAGAATAAAGAATAATTTTTTTAAAATTTTGTAGATATACGATATAATTCAGTTATTAATAAATTATAACACACATTTCAATGAAAACAAACAACATTTTTTAAAATTTGGAATGCGGAAATTTTTTTAATGCTTTCCCGGCAGCTTGCCGGCGCGAATCGGGACCGGCAGCTTGCCGGCGGTGCGCTTTACGGCTATTGTATCAAAACTTACAAGTTCTTTTTTTCTAACAAACTTTACCGCACCTAATTATAGCTTGTTTCGCGTGAATAAACTTATAGATAACGTATCAGAGCGGAGCGGAGCGAGCGACAACGCGAATCGGGACCGGCAGCTTGCCGGCGCGAATCGACTGCGGAGGCACTCCGCCGGCGGCAATTGACGTAATAGGATTTTTGTTGTAAAATAATATTATAGTTTTCATATAATTATTTTTTCGGGGGGTAGATAGTATGAATCCAACAAAAGAAGCCGCTTTGCTTATGTCCTCACTGTCGATATATTCAGGCATACGAAACAGAAGTGTCCCTAAAGCTTATTATGAACTTCTTTGCTCAATAAATAAGCCCGTTTTTGAATTTTGCTGCGCATGGGGCAAATTCTTCTCACTTCTCTGCGAAAGAGGATATGCGGATAATCTTGCCGGCTGTATAACCGAAACTGCTCTTTTTGATGAAAATGCTTTTTCAAGAGCAGCTTCTTCAAAAAAAGAAAAATCCCTGCCTACTCAGGTCATAAGCGCTATAAGACGCGACCTTTCGGCAATAAGAAGAGTAAGCCTATTATCTCCGCAGACTATACTTAATGATTATACATACCGCGATGAACTGGGTGTTGTTGCAAATAGTCTGCCAAGATGGGACAACGGCCGTCCGATAAAGGAATTTCTGCATGAGGATGATATAATCGATGAACTTGCTGATTTCTACAGACATAACGGCTGCGGAATGTTCGCAAGGTATCGGGCTTTTATATGGCGTGATAAGAGCATAGAGCCTGTTGTTCATCCCGATAATGTGGATATATCCATGCTCAAGGGCTACAGCCTGCCGAGAAAGCTCGTAGAAGATAATACTCTCGCCTTTCTTAACGGCGTACAAAGCAATAACTGTCTGCTTTACGGTGACAGGGGTACAGGAAAATCATCTACCGTAAAGGCAATGCTCAATACATATTACAAAAAAGGTCTGAGAATGGTCGAGATACCAAAGGACAGACTTTCGGAATTTCCGCTTCTTGTTGAAAAAATAGCCGAAACACCGCTTAAATTCATAATATTCATAGATGACCTTTCATTCCCTGCCGAGGATAAAAGCTATGCACAGCTTAAAGCCGTACTTGAGGGCGGTCTTGCGGTAAGACCAGATAATG
The DNA here is from genome assembly GCA_900321195.1 of uncultured Eubacteriales bacterium. Lineage (GTDB taxonomy): Bacteria > Bacillota > Clostridia > Oscillospirales > Acutalibacteraceae > UBA1213. The sequence continues at coordinate 7,631 of ONVG01000027.1, read as the reverse complement.
CGCTGATATATGCGACTTCAAACCGCAGACATATTATAAGAGAGAGCTTCTCCGACAGAGAGGGCGACGATATACACAGAAATGATACTATACAGGAAAATCTTTCACTTTCCGACCGTTTCGGACTTTCGGTATGCTTTACAAGACCCGACAAGGACGAATATATAAATATCATCATGGCACTTGCAAAGGACGAGCATCTTAATGTAGGCATTGAAGAGCTTACAAAGGGCGCGGAAAGATTTGCAATAGAGCGCGGCGGACGTTCACCAAGATGCGCAAAACAGTACATTTCTTCCCTGAAAGCGGAAATAAATAATAAAGAATAATTACTTTGACGGATAATTCTTATTACGGTCATCGGATATATTAATTATCCACTATACAAAGCTCGTTTATTCTTTAACCCTTTGCTTCGTCAATATCGATATTAAAGCTCAATAAATAGCAAAAGCAAGAAAGCCTTTCACATTTTTAAAAACGGCTTGATATGTACATAGACAATATGTTATAATATATACAAACAAATATTTTTACTAATTTTTACTAAAAATACAGACCGCTATTCTTTAAAGATGCGGTCTGAAATTTCTATAGGAGTGATAGATATGAGGTCTAAAACGATCATGTGCTGTTTGCTGGCGACCGTTCTTATGGCAGGTACGGCAGCATCGGGAGCATGCGCTTTTGCGGCAAATGCCGAGAGCAATACTGTTTTTTCGGATAACGCTGAGGTCTCACAAAAATTTTCTTTTAAATGGGACAGAAGTGATAATAACGGCATAACCTTGAAGCTCGGCACTTCATTTGATGAAGCTGTTCTCATAAGAAACAACAGACTTTTTGCTTCGACGCTTAACAGTGATATCACCATAAAAAAAGGAGAGATAACCATAGGCGTATCTCTTTTGGCAAAGCTTGATGACGGTGAGAATACTATAGACCTGATAACTATAGATAAAAAATACAGCATCTCCGTAAATGTTACAAATAATCACCCTGAAGAAGTATCACAGGAAATATCGGAAGTATCAGAGGAAGTATCTGATGAAGAGTTTGTTTTATCGGCTGACAATACGGTTTTTGAATGGGACAGGAACAGCGGCTCCGATATCGTCATAATGACAAATTCATCATCAAAACAGTTTACGTTAAAGAATAAGCTGCTTTTAGTATCAAGTCTTGTGACAAGACAGCTTTCAATAGAGGACGGAAAGATAACCATAGGCTCAGAACTGCTTAAAAAGCTTGCTGTCGGCGAAAACAATATTGAGCTTATATTGAAAGAAGGCAAAATAGATATAAAAATAATCGTCACGGACAGCAAAGAGCAGGAACCCTCTGAGGAAAAAATAATTACAGCTGAGGAAACCGAGCTTACATGGGACAGAAGCGACCTTATAGGTATCGCACTGCATACAAATTCATCATCACACAATGTAACTATAACAAAGAACGGTGAGCCTTTTGCATCAAACAAGGATATAGGCGTATACATAATAAAAGGCAGAGTAGGAATGACCGCAAACATACTCAAAGCTCTTGATGACGGCGAAAACAGCCTTGTATTTGAATTCGATGACGGAAAAATACCTGTAAATATATTCGTCACCGACAAAATGCACGAGGACAGCGCTGAGCTTACCGCTGACGAAACAAATTTCGTATGGAGCAGGAGCAGTGACAGCGGCATAGTTATACAGACAAATTCCAAGTCAAAAAGCTTTGCTGTAAAAAAGGATAATATCCTTTTAGCGTCAAGTCTTTTGAGCAAAAATCTGTCTATAGAGGACGGCATGATAACTCTGGATGCAGACTTTCTTAAAAAGCTCGGCACAGGAGATAATTCAATTACACTTATGCTCAAAGAGGGCTGTATCGATATAAACATAAAAATAGTTGATGACGGCGGAGAAACTCCGGAAAATACCGGAAATATCACCGCAGACGAGACCTACTTTAACTGGGACAGAAGTGACCTTATCGGAATAGCCGTAAAGACAAATTCAAGGTCAAGAAATCTTGCCGTGATGAAGGACGGACAAGAGCTTTTCTCAACAAAAGATAAGGGCGTATATGTCATATTCGGCAGAGCAGGAATTATCGCTCCAATTCTCAGAAAGCTTGAAAACGGTGAAAATCACCTGATATTCAGGTTTGATGACGGCGACCTTCCTGTTACGATAAATGTTACCGACAGAAGAAACAAGTCCGGTGCTTCAACAGGACTTACGGCTGACAGGTCGGTATTCACATGGAAAAGAAACAGCACTGAGGGTATAACAATAAAGACAAACTCTGTTTCAGGCACTGCATCTGTACGCAGGAGCGGTATGCTTTCACTTATTTCAAAGCCTGACAGTATATCAATAAATAACGGAGAAGTCACTCTTACGCCTGATTATCTGAATACACTTAAAGACGGCAAAAACAACCTTACTCTTGTCATGGAGGACGGAAATATAGATATTATAGTCAATGTTGTCGGAAACGTAATTGAGCAAAGCTATTCTTTGCCTTCGTCATCGTCATACAGCCCCTTGAACCCCGGAGTTTTCGGAAATTATCCTAAGACAGGCGGAACAGCTCTTGCTTTGGGAGCAGCTATTACAGCCGTTTCCTCGGGTATCGTGGGAATCATCGCATCAAAGAAACGCAAAAATAAAAAACGATAAAATTGAACACGCACTGAAATACTACAGGTAAAAGTCAGGAGTGTGGAGTTTTGAGCATAACTTCACACTCCTGACTCTTGACTCCTGACTCCAAACTATATCGGGGGTAAATTGTTTTGGAAAAAAATTTTGAAGAAAAAGAAAAAAGAGTCCTTCTTGAAGCACAGCACCTCTGGAAATCATACGGAGAGGGTGAAGCAAAGATAGACGCTCTTGCCGATGTTTCTCTTAAAATATATGAGGGTGAACTGCTTACTATACTCGGCAGTTCGGGAAGCGGAAAAAGTACCCTGCTGAATTCCCTCGGCGCTATGGACAAGCCCGACAAAGGCTCTATAATCGTTGACAATCAGGATATTTGCAAAATGAACGACAGAGCGCTTACAGATTACAGGAAAAAAAATGTAGGCTTTGTTTTTCAGTCGTTCAATCTTATATCTGAGCTTACCGCAGAGGAAAATGTTGCACTTACTGCCCGCGATGCCAAAATTGTGAAAAAAGTGTTTGAAATAGTTGGACTGAGCGGGAAAACAAAAAGCTATCCCTCACAGCTTTCCGGCGGTCAGCAGCAGAGAGTGTCTATCGCAAGAGCGCTTGCAAAGGATCCTAAGCTTCTTCTCTGCGATGAGCCTACGGGCGCGCTTGACTATGAGACCGGAAAACAGATACTTGCAGAGCTTGAAAAGCTTGTAAGGCAGCACGGCAGAACCGTTGTTATCGTTACTCATACACAGGAGATCGGAAAGATGTCCGACCGTATAATAAAGATGAGGAACGGCATGATAAAAAGTGTCACTGTGAATGACCAGCCTGTTTCAGCAGCAAGTATAGAGTGGTAAGCCTATGAGAAGAATGATATTGCCTATTTTTAAAAAGTATAAAAAGCTGCTCATATCAATAATGCTCGTTTCGGCTATGGGATGCGGCTTTATGACAGGTCTTTCAGCGTCCTATACATCGCTGGATGTATCCCTGTCAAATTATCTTGATGAATACTGCTGTCCCGACGCTGTTATCACCACCGATGTAACAAGCCGTGATGTAATAGATAAGCTGAAAATTATCAGCTCCGTTTCGGAGATAAATGCACGAATGTGCGGAGATACATATCTTAAAAGCATAAGGGCACGTTATTTGTCTGTCAGGATATTTTCATACAGCCCCGATGACAAACAGAAATTTTATTTCTGGGAAAGACGTGACAGTGAAGGGAAGGATGAAATATATCTTGAATATAATTTCGCCAATGATAACCATATAAAAGCAGGCGATACTGTAAAAGTAAAGGCTGATAATGAGTACAATGAATATTTTGTATCAGGTATAGTTTCATGTCCCGAAACAATATCTGTACAGCCGACAGATGATTCATGGGGAGTCAATACAGATTTCGGTTATGCTTATGTGTCGGCAAAGCTTATTTCTGACGAATATGAGAAAAAATACGTGCAAGCAAAGGACAAGCTTGACGAAAAACAGGATGAGCTTGATACAGAATGGGGAAAGGCTGAAAAAAAGCTTGATGACGCCGAAACAAAGCTCTACGATGCAAAGCAGCAGCTGAGTGATAATCAGAAGCTTTTCAATGACTCTGCCGCCGAGGCTGAGGAAAAGCTTGAACAGCTGATGCAGGCAGAACTTGAACTTGAAGGCACAAAGAGCGATATCCTGGAAAAGAAGCAGCAGCTTATCGATGCAAAAACAGCGATAAAAAAGGATATCGATAAGCTTGTTGATAATGAGCCGGCGCTCAGAAAGGCATCTGACAGTCTTAAACAAACAGATGAAGCACTCTCACTTCTTGAAAGCATGAACAAGCTGATAAAAGACCCGAAAACAGCCATGCTCATGAATATACTTTCAAATTATCCTGATATCAGGATAGAGTCTGTTATGAATGCGGCGGAGACGTTCAGCGAATATTATACAACGATAAGCAAATACGGATTTTTGTTTGATAAGAGCAGGTCTGTGTCCGAGTATGCAAATAAGCTCACAGAATATATGGATCAGGCTGTGTCTGACTACAGATATATAACAAGCGGAAAATTTGACGATATGTCAGCCGTTTCCGACAGCGACAGAGAAATGCTCATAACTATTATGAAAAGGTATAATTTATATAACAGATATATAAGCCTTGAAGAAAATTATGAGAATACAAAGTCTGTACTTTCATATATAACCGACAAAATAGATGAGTATGATCTCCGCGCAATAGTTTCATTGATTCCCGTTATAAGCAGCAGCGGAAAAGCAGAAGATGTCGCAAAAGGTATGTCTGACATAGCAGGATTTATCGATACGCTTTCAGGCTATACGGGAAAGTCTGTTTCTACCGTAGGAGATATAGTCGAGCTGTATTCACAGTCTGCAAGTGAAACAGAAAAGAAAAAGTCGGAGCTTACCGACCAGCGCATGAAGATAATAAGCATGCTTGCAGGATACGGTCTTACAGAAGAAGACATAAGAGATGTCCCGTCATTTATAAATACTAAAATAAAAGAAGCCTCTGACGGTATCGATAAGATAAATGAAGGTATTAAGCAGATAGACAAGGAGCTGCCGTCGATAAACGAAGGACTTCAAAATATAGCCGATACCCGTGAGCAGATACTTTCTGAGCTGGATGAAGCAGGAGAAAAGCTTTCTGCTGCCGAAAAAGAGATAAACAAAAACGATGAAAAATTTATTGATGAAAGGACACAGGCGCTGAGCGAATTTTCCGACCTTAAAGAAGAGCTTGAAAAGGCTTACATCAAGCTTGAAGACGGTGAAGGCTTTGACAGCCTGCGCAATCAGTTCCTTGTATATTTCAATGACGGAGCGGATATCAAAGCAGAAACAGAAAAGCTCAAAGATATATTGAGCGCTGATGATATAAAAATAAAAAACAGCTATACATATGAAGAATCAGCTGTCAAAAAGAGGATAGACGACAACCTCAGAACTATAGAAACAATGTCTGTACTTATGCCTGCTATATTCTTTGTTATAATACTTATAGTCGTGTTCCTGTTCATGTCACTTGTAATAAAGCAGAGCAGGCGTGAGATAGGAATACTCAGGGCATTGGGATTTTCAAAGGCAAGCATAAAGCTGCTGTTTTGCACAGTTGACCTGATAGTATCTGTATTTGCCGTTATTCTCGGTACTTTTATGGGCTGCTGTCTTATGCTGTATGTCGGAAATTACTATTCCGCATTTTTTCCGCTTCCGAACGTCACATTCCGCATAAATATAGGGATGTTCGCGCTTGCGGCAATACTTACTATAGCAGTCGGTCAGATATCGACTATAATAAGCGCAGGCAGCACTTCTAAAATAATGCCGTCCGAGGCAATGTCAAGACCTGCTCCCGAAACGTCAGAGATACCGAAATTTGTACAAAAGCTTACTGCAAAAGCATCGCCTATGACAAAATTCAGTGTCACTATACTTTTGAGAAACAAGCTCAAATTTGGATTATCTGTTATATGTATTGCAGCATCGGTAATGATGATATTCTCATCACTTGCTTTCATCACATCAAAGAATTATCTTCTGCACCAGATATATGATGAAAGGATAAGATATGACTGTCAGATATTCTTTGATGATGACCTTGATGAAAAATTTGTAAGGGAGATAAAAGGTCTTAAATTTGTAAAGGATGTTCAAAGACTGCCATACTACCGTACAGAAATAGAGTTTGACGGCAAAAAAGAAAAAGCCGTTATAAACGGTGTTGATATGAATACAGAGCTTGTCGGCATTTACAACAAGAATGATAAAAAGATAAATGTCCCTAAAAAAGGAATAATTCTTGAAAAGCATCTTGCTCAGGCTATCGGTGCGAATAAAGGTGATACCGTAAAGATAAAGGGACACAAATTCAGAATCGAGGATATATCCAACCAGTGTGTGAGCCGTTTCCAGTATATGTCATATGATGAAGCTGCAAAGCTTGGAGATGTTACTATCGGCTCGCTGATATGCGATATCAACAGAGCAGACGAACAGAAGCTTCTTGAATTCCTTACGAGCAAAACCGAAAAAAATTACTCATCGCTGAGCAGTGAAAATGAGGATGAAGCGTCATCGGCGCCGAATTATCTCTATACTGTATTTACACGGCTTGCCTATGAAGGAAACGAGAAAGTATTCAGGACATATGACCTTGCAGCATGGATAATAATAGGCTTTGCTGTCGTTGTAGGTCTTTTGATAGTAATAAATATAGCTCAGACAAATCTTCTCGAAAAGAAAAGAGAATTGTGCGTACTCAGAACATTGGGCTTCCAGCATAATGATATATCAAAAAAATGGTTCGTGCAGTCGTTTTTACAGTTCATATTCTCATGTATCATAGGTCTGCCGGCAGGAATGCTCATAGCTAAATACGGACTTGAAAAGCTGAGTACAAGCACACGAGAATACATTTTCGCCAACAGTATAAATGAGTACATATTTACTATAATCCTCGTTCTTGCATATGTTGTGATAAGCCACTTCATAGCAATGAGCTCCATGAAAAAATGATGAGTCACTCCGGCGCGTGGATAAAGTTACGGTCTGCAATCAGAGCGAAACGGAGTGAGCGACAACGCGAATCGACTGCGGAGACACTCCGCCGGAACGAAGTGAGCGACAACGCGAATCGACTGCGGAGGCACTCCGCTGGAACGGAGTGAGCGACAACGCGAATTGACACCGGAGGCACTCCGGCGGAACGGAGTGAGCGACAACGCGAATCGACTGCGGAGGCACTCCGCTGTATGTTTGTCAATGATGTGAGACCGAAAAATTGAGTAGTTACCTGAATCCGTGAAACTCAGCAAGCAACAAAGCGCTGCACCAGTCCCAAAAAGGTATTCGCCCAGGCATTGCTTCTGTTGATAGAAAGAAAAAGCTGACGTGCGTGTTTTGTAAGCTGCCCTGCAAAATGAATAATATTCTGGATAACAGTACGAATGC
>ONVG01000035.1 GCA_900321195.1 uncultured Eubacteriales bacterium | reverse complement strand
CATCTGCCGAAAGGAAGATGACATTTTCTGCGGCAGGACCTGATGATATCTTGTTTACATTCTTTGCTATCTTCTCGATATGCTCGATAGGATATGATACACGGGTATTCTCTGTAACGCTCTTGTCGTCAAAGTCGATCTTGCCGTTCTCGTCAACTGTTACGTTCTCAAGAAGTGCATTCTTTTTGATAGCGTTGTAGATGTCAGGCTCGCTGTCCTTATCAAGACCGATTACCTTTGCATAGCAGCCGCCTTCAAGGTTGAATACGCCGTTATCGTCCCAGCCGTGCTCGTCGTCGCCGATGAGAAGACGCTTAGGATCTGTTGAAAGTGTAGTCTTGCCTGTACCTGAAAGGCCGAAGAATATAGCTGTATTCTCACCGTTCATATCAGTATTTGCAGAGCAGTGCATTGAAGCGATGCCCTGGAGAGGCAGGAAATAGTTCTGCATTGAGAACATGCCCTTCTTCATCTCGCCGCCGTACCATGTGTTGAGTATTACCTGCTCACGGCTTGATACGTTGAAGAGAACTGCTGTTTCAGAGTTAAGGCCAAGTTCCTTATAGTTTTCGACCTTAGCCTTTGAAGCTGTGTAAACAACGAAGTTCGGCTCAAACTCAGCAAGCTCTTCATCTGTCGGGATGATGAACATGTTCTTTACAAAGTGAGCCTGCCAAGCTACCTCCATGATGAAACGTACAGACATTCTTGTATCCTTGTTAGCGCCGCAGAATGCGTCTACAACATACAGCTTTTTGCCTGAAAGCTCATCAAGAGCAAGCTTCTTGCATGTTTCCCATGCTTCCTGTGAAGCAGGATGGTTGTCGTTGGGATATTCCGGAGTTGTCCACCATACAGTATCCTTTGATTTGTCATCCATAACGATGAACTTATCCTTAGGTGAACGACCTGTGTAGATACCTGTCATAACATTAACTGCGCCAAGCTCAGTTACCTGACCCTTTTCAAAGCCCTCAAGAGAAGCATCTGTTTCATCCTTGAAAAGCTGCTCGAAGGAAGGATTATAAACTATTTCCTTGACATCGTTAATGCCGTATTTGCTAATATCCAATGTTGCCATAAGATTAACCCCTTTTCTTTAAATTACACATATATAATACACTAATTTTGATGCGCTTGTCAATACAGCCTGCAAAATAACCTGACATAATTATAGCTTTGTATAAACAAATTGCCGTCTTTACAACAATTTTTATAGCATTTTTTCATAAACAAGACAAAAAACAGCTTCCTTTTCCCGTGATTTTTCTACAGCATGTCGGATATGGAATATACAGTAAAAAATTTTGAATGAATAATATCATCCCGAAAATTTCAGAATGCAAAAAAATGATGCATGACAGACCGACTGCCATGCACCATAATTATTGATAGTTGATTATCCCTGTACTATAACAGGAAAGGCAAGATCATCGAAATATCTGCCGTCACAGCTTATAGTTGTGACCTTCAGCTCATCATCGATATATATAGTATAAATAAGCTTATACTGGTCTGTTACATTCTGCTTTGAATAGCATGTGAGTGTTATAGTTGAATAACCCTTTCTCAAAGCATTGAAGTAATATGTATCATAGTCGTTAGAGCCTGTTGCGGTTTTATCATATTCGATAACAAGTCCGTTGCTTATCTCACATCTCCAGATGTGCTCGTTATCGCTCTTTGATACGCCGAGCATGAAACGCCTTTTTATCTGCTGCACCTCGGGAAGCTTTTCGTCAAAGTACTTTCCTGTAACAGAATTTACTGTAAAGCTGAGGTTTCTGTCAGATACTATGTTGTATATCATCCTGCATCCGTTTCCGTTATAGGCATTGTATGTAAGGATTATATCGGCAGCGCCTGACGCAACGGGTGTGAACTTGTACTCTAAAAGGACATACGGCCTGAACATATCATCATCGTATGATTTTCTTGTAACGGTATATTTCAATATGCTCTCGTCCGAGAACTCGCAGCTCCAGAGATACGGTGAGGATATCGGAGCTTTTACGGTTATAGTAAATTCTTCGGGAGTTCTTTTCCTCTCGTCTGCAACAACAAGCTTGAATTCCTTGCTTTTAGTGTTGCCTATAGCGTCTTTGGCATCGATAACGATATCATATTCGCCTGCATACTGCGGGTTCCACTGCATATTGTCAGCGGTGCTGTAGTCTGAAAGCTCTGTCCATTCGCCTTCGTCAGTCCTTTTTTCCAAGAAGCGATAGACAAAGCCGCCCTCTCCGCCTGTTGCAGCTGCGCTGAGCTTTACATGATCGCCGAGAGGTATGTATGACGAGCTTATGACAGATCCATTGACTATAGGACGTGTAACAGTAAGGCTGAGATACTCCTTGTATATCTTCAAACCGCATCTTATCTTTACACATATCTCATACGAGCCTGTAGACTGCGGTACAAAATAGCATGTACTTAAAGCGGAATATCCCTGTAAGGTATCCCATGATTCGCCTGCTTTTCTTGCATAGAATGCATATTTGCATTTTGACTCATCAAGACCATCGGATGATGCTATTATACTTACGCCTTCGCCTATATATATCTGTGAATAGCTGAGATATGAAAGATTTTTTTCACGGTCTGTTTCGGATAACAGAGAAAAAATTATATCATCGATACCTATTGCCTGAGCAGTGACACCTGATGAAGTAAAAAGCATAAGTGCTGCCGCTAAAACTATTCCGAGCTTAAATACTTTTCTGCCTTTTTTCATTTGCTTATCCTCCAATTCCTTTTTATAGCAAATAACATTATAATAAGTGAATAAACCATATAATGTCATCAACTATACTTATTTTTATCACACAAAAATACATCTGTCAATATTCATCGGAATAAATTGACAGATGTAAAAAAATAAGTTACCTTATTCGACTTTTTTTGTTATTTCATACAAAGAGATGTCTCAATTATTTGATGAAATCAAGGATAAGCTCATCAACCTTTTCGAGCGTACTGTCTATCTTTGAAACATCTCCGACACCTGCCATTGCTCTTTCGGGCTTTCCGCCGCCTCTGCCGTCAACAAGCTCTGCTATCTTTTTGATTATCTTTCCGGAATGCATGCCCAAAGACTGAGCTTCTTTACCGCAGGCAACTGCAAGATTTGCCTTACCGTTATCAATACCGAACAGCACTGCTACAGTCTTAGGCGCAGCATCAAGTACACGGTCACACATAGCCTTGAGCATATCGCTGTTTACGCCATCGAACCTGCCCTTGATTATTCTTACGCCTTTTACGATCTGTGAATCTGCAAAAAGCTTGTCTATGCTCATTGCCGAAAGCTTTGTAGAAAGTCTGTCTATCTCTCTGTCCTTCTCTTTAAGCTCATTTACAGCGCGATCACATGCGGATGCGAAGTCAGAGATATTTGTAACCTTCAATGCCTTCATTGAAGCCGTGATGACAGCATTCTGAGATTCAAGCATTCTGAGAACACCTGTTCCGGTAACAGCCTCTATTCTTCTTACGCCGGATGCTACAGAGCCTTCGGACACTATCTTGAACAGTCCTATCTTTGATGTATTATCAACGTGCGTACCGCCGCAGAATTCCTTTGAAAATTCATCTATCATTACGACTCTTACTATATCGCCGTATTTCTCACCGAACAAAGCCATAGCTCCGAGCTTTTTTGCTTCCTCTATCGGCATTTCCTTTGTTACAACAGGAACAGCATTGAATATCTCGTCATTTACGAGCTTGTTTATCATTGAAAGCTCATCAGATGTAAGAGCCGAGAAATGTGTGAAATCAAAACGCAGTCTGTCAGCATCAACGAGCTGTCCTGCCTGCTCAACATGCGTACCGAGTACCTTTCTGAGCGCAGCCTGGAGAAGATGTGCAGCAGTATGATTTCTCATTACAGCATGTCTTATATCGCTGTCCACCTTTGCAGTTGCCTTGTCGCCTGTTTCAATAGTACCTTCTGTTATGCGGCAATGGTGCATATATATTCCGTTGTTGTCCTTTACGGTATCAAGAACTTCTATCTTTGCGCTTTCGGTAGTTATAACACCCTTATCACCGACCTGACCGCCGCTCTCTGCATAGAAAGGCGTTCTGTCAAGCACAACTATACATTCGTCATTAGTACCGCCGAATTCTGCTCTCTCACCGTCAAGAACAATAGCCTTTATCTCTGCATCAGCAGTTATTTCAGTATAGCCTGTAAACTCTGTCTTTTCTATATCGCTGAGGTCTACGGCATCACTCAGCCATGCATCCGCGCCTGCATTCTTGCGCGCATTCTTTGCTCTTATTTTCTGCTCCTGCAAAAGAGTATTATAGCCGTCAATATCTACTGTAAAGCCCTTTTCTGCTGCGACCTCTTTTATAAGGTCTATCGGGAAACCGAATGTATCATTGAGCCTGAATGCGTCATTGCCAAATATGCGGTTGACTTCCGCCTTGCTTATTATCTCGTCAAGGAGCGCAAAGCCCTGGTCAAGAGTTCTTTCAAAGCTCTCTTCCTCGTTCTTTATTACCTTTATTATAAGCTCTCTCTTTTCGGAAAGCTCCGGATATGAAAGATTTTCCTGAATAACAGTGTCTACGACTTTATAAAGGAAAGGCTTTTTTATACCCAAAAGTCTGCCGTGACGCGCAGCTCTGCGGAGAAGTCTTCTCAGCACATAGCCTCTGCCCTCATTTGAAGGCATTACACCGTCGCCTATCATAAATGTTGTACTTCTGATATGGTCGGTTATAACGCGGAGAGATACATCCGTCTTATCGCTCTCGCCGTATTTAACGCCGACAAGCTCGGATATTTTCTTCATTATATTCTGTACCGTATCAACGAGGAAAAGGTTATCAACTCCCTGCATTACACATGCAAGTCTTTCAAGTCCCATACCTGTATCGATATTAGGATGATCCATAGGAGTATAGTTGCCGTTTCCGTCATTTACGAACTGTGAGAATACATTGTTCCATACCTCAACATATCTGTCGCAGTCACAGCCAACGCCGCATGTCGGCTTTCCGCAGCCGTACTGCTCACCTCTGTCGAAATATATCTCTGTACACGGACCGCACGGGCCTTCGCCGTGCTCCCAGAAGTTATCTTCCTTTCCAAGTCTTACGATATGGTCAGGAGATACTCCGACTTCCTTTGTCCATATATCGAATGTTTCGTCATCATCCTGATAAACGGATATCCATATCTTGTCTTCGGGCATTTCAAGTACTTTTGTAAAGAATTCCCAAGACCATGCAGTAGCTTCATGCTTGAAGTAATCTCCGAAAGAAAAGTTTCCAAGCATTTCAAAGAATGTTCCGTGACGTGCTGTTATGCCTACTCTTTCGATATCGGGTGTACGTATACACTTCTGACATGTGGTAACACGCTTTCTCGGCGGTGTTACCTCTCCTGTAAAGAATTTTTTCATAGGTGCCATACCTGAGTTGATGAGCAGAAGGCTGTTATCGTTTCTCGGTATCAGCGGAAAGCTCGGAAGTCTCAGATGACCCTTTGACTCAAAGAATGACAAATACATCTCTCTGAGGTCGTTAAGTCCTGTCCATTTCATTTTTCTCATCCTTTTCTTATCACAGCGGATATTCTGTTATATTGCAAGACATATTATACAAATGTTTATCGCCGCTGTCAAGTTTATTTTTATCTCCTGCCTCCGCAGTCGATTCGCGTTGTCGCTCACTCCGTTCCGCTCTGATTGCAGACCGTAACTTTATCCACGCGATTTTTAGTTATTGAAAAAATCTCCGGTCTTTTCACACTTCATTCCTGCTCTTTTTTCTGAATACTGTCAGCGAAACAAGCGCTGAAAGGAATATCATAACGGAAATAAATACCTTCGGCTCATCATCGCCTGTATCAAGCTTAGGTCTTGCATCGGAAGCTTTGCTCTTTTCATTATCTGTACTTTCACTTTTATATGAAGTATCATCCCCGGAAGCTTTCGATATTTCAGTTGACTCGGACGGTTCATCCTCAGCCGCTTCATCTGTTATAAGAACAGGCGTAAGTCCTGAAACAGACCTTTTATGCACAGTATAGACCTTATCCGCATTATACTCCTGCTCACTGAGCTTGAATGACGATGTAATAAAGCCGTCAGTAAATTCATATCCGCTGTTACTGAGCGATAAATAATTGTTTTTTATAGGAAGTCCTGCAAGCTCGATAACGCCCTTTGAATCAGTCATGTAATTCACGCCGTTTACAGATACGGTTATGCCCGACGCAAGAGAACCGTTATCATTTTCAAATGTAAGACGGCAGCTTCCGTAGCTGCGGACATCAAACACCATCATATCACTTGTATTATAAGCATAGTCGAGCGCCCCTATTCCGAATACATGGCCGTTCATATTCTTGTACTTATCATCTTTTTCAAAAGTTATTGTAACGACATCATCTTCATATACTTCATAATAGTTCTTGCAGTAAGATATGAATTTTTCATAGTCCGTAACATCAAATACAAAGCTGTATTTTCCGCTGTCCTCATCATAGCTGTATTCTATAGGCCTGATATTCATTTTTTTGTCTGCGTAGTCCCTGTAATCATCAAGGATATTCATTTTATCTATGACATATCCCCTGCTGTCAAGGCTGAGAGCAAATAATTCTATTCCTTGAAGATATCCGTCGTCAAAAGCCTCGGCATTAAGATATATCCTTCCATCAGCCGTTTTTTCAAGATAGCATACGGGCATGGTCGGCGCTGTATTATCAAACCTTATATCAAACGAACGGCTTTCTGTTCTGCCCGGATTGCCGTTTGGAGAAACAGTGGACGCTGTGAGCGTATATTTATATTTCTGCGGGAAAAGGTCTTTGCATATTGTTTCGTAATCCCTTATGAATTTTTCATATACCGTATCGGAAAACTGCACGACCTGTGAATAATTGGAATTTATATTTGAAGCAACTCCGCCGAAATTCTGATAATACAAAATATTTCCGCCGGTATCTTCAAGGCTTACAGTGAAGTCCGCCGCATCTCTCAGCAGGTAAAAATCCGGAAGCAGGACACTCGGCGAATAACTGCTGTCAAAATCATCATACAGATATTTTCCCAACGCATCAGAGCTGAACGATATCTCTGACGGAAGCCCATCATATCCCAAGCTGTTTTCGCCCAGTCTGCGTGAAACTATATCATTATGACTGACGAGCATTGCCGCAGCAAGTGTACCTTTATAATACGGAAAATTCTTTCCGCCGTCATAAACATTATCAGAGAATATCTGACCTGATGACCAGTCGCCGCAGAAGCCCGTAAAAGGCAGAGAAAGCTGTACCGCATCATCAGTGTTGAATATAACAAAGCCGTCGGCAAAAAATCCGTTCCTGAACACCATCATGTTGCTCTCAACAAATTTATTGCTAAGCTGCACCTTAACGGTAACTATCTTTTTTGACTTTGGCGCAACAGTTATACTGCTCTCACTGAAATACACCGCTGCCTTATCCTTTATGTAAACAGGCTCAAGAGTATTGATAAGCTTCTTTTTATGTGTTATTTTATCTTCTTTCAGCTCATAGCCGTCTGTCTGTAAAGCAATATCAGGCTTATATGTAACGGCTTTATCGGATATGTTTATCAATGTGACATCAAAGGAAAATTTATTGTCCTTTATCTCCTTTAATGACACACTCGGTCTTGCGCCCTCAACTTCAAGATATACAGGAGTCGTTACCGCTCCGCCTGCATTCACTATGCCTGCTCCCTGCTTTCTCGGAGTATAGTAAAGTGTCTGATAAGAGGCGCCGCTGTTGTCATGGTATTCCGCAAGCCTTGCAGTACTCATTATAAGCTTATAGACAAGTTCTTCCTCGGCAAGCGCCGACATGTTTTTTGAAAGTCCCTTTTCTCTTACATACTGCTTTACAATGGCGGCAGCTCCCGACATACACGGTGATGCCATTGATGTTCCCGACAATATCTGATATTCATTATTATAGCCTGCGGAAAGGATATTATTTCCCGGTGCAGTGACATCAGGCTTTAATGTAAGGTCTTCCCTTACTCCGGCGGATGAAAACTCACATATCTCATCCGCTCTTGCATCGGGTATCATATCAAAGGTATTCATCATCTCTATTGAATAATAGCCCTTTGGATGTTTTAGAAAATATTCCCTTGCGGAAGAGTCTATCACATACACGGATACGCTTGAAATATCATCCGAGCTTGAATATTTCATGCTCCCGTCATCTATTATTATAAGTCCCTGACCGCCGTGTTTTTCAATTCTCTTTATAACATCTTTCAGCGGCTGATCTCCATTATTCAGAATGACTGACCTTCCCTTGAAATCCATGTCTTTAAGCTCGTTCTCGGTGCCTGTACCGTCTATAAAGATATACTTGTTTTCTTCATAGCTTACAGGCTGTTCATCAAATTCCGGATCATCCTCTTTGCGTTTCTTCAATGCTGTAAATTCACTTTCATCCGTTGTATCCGTCTCGATATTTGCAGCCTTTGTTTTGAACTCCTTTACATCATTGAATATCATTCTTGTTTTGTTTGAATAATACATTTCGGGTACAGACGCCGCAACCGACAATATACCGTCTGCGGATGACGGGGTACATAAAGCGCCGTAGGTTATGTAATCTGCCGGTATCTCATCTACGCCTAAGGAATAGCTGTTTACACCGTCATTTCCTGCCGCGCATACTATATTTACTCCCGAATCCGAAAGCCTTTCAAAAAGGCTCTTTCCCTCATAGTCATACATAAGGAATTTTCTTGAACCGAAGCTGCAGTTTATAACATCCGGTCCCATCTTTATCGCATCATCAAGCGCTGCGATTATAGCATCATCGCTAAGGTTAAGATCCTCATCCGATATCTTGAAAAGTGCCAGCTGTGCATCGTATGCTGTGCCCTTATAATCAAACTGACCCTTGCCGCCGCTGTTTCCTGCGGCTATTCCCGATACATGCGTACCGTGATATATCATATCGTTTGCACAGTCCGTATCGTTTTCGCCGTAGTCGTATGCATAAATTATCTTTCCGTTACAGAAAATATCATCTATACTGTTATCGGATATATTGAATTTGCTGATATCATTTATCGCCTTTACAAATTTCTTATCATACGCCGGTTCTTTCGGCGCATACGAAAATACTATATTTTTCAGATCGAATTCACTGTCAATTACTGCTATGAGCATATTTTTTCCCGTATATCCTGCATCGTATGCTTCCTGTGCATTTACAGACTCCGTATATGCCTTGCCTGCTTTTAGCTTTGCATTTTCGCCATAATCATCTTCGGAGGTTATCTTCAGAGCGGTCCTTTTCTCCATTTTAGTACCGCCGGATATCTCGACCGACTTTACGCCTGTAAGATTTTTAAGCGTTTCAAAGTCGGACATATCCGCGCGTACTGTAAAGCCGTTTGCAACAGCGGAAAAGCTTCTGCTTTCGCTGAGATCAGCCGACGGTACCGCATCAGCCGCGATAGTCTTTACTGCTTCACGATACTCACTCAGCAGATCATTCATCTTCCTGCCCTCGTCTGTAAAAAGGTACTCATTTACCTTTTTATACCTTCCGTTCGACGCATTTACAAAATCTATCAGCGCAGGAGTATCAAGAGACACTATAAATGTAGTCTCACCGCTTCTTACTTCGTTTTTTGCGTTTTCTTTTGCAGATACGCTCAGAGGGATCGCTGCGCCAAAAATACACATGCTGAGAATAACGCTCAATATTTTACACTTCATTTTTTTATCCTCAATAATAACGAAAGCACAAAGAATAATTTCTCTGTGCCTTCAATGCCTTATTATGCCTTTGCACCATACTGAACATAGTATGCATCAATAGCAGCCTTGAGCTTATCGTCAATTATTACCCTGCCCTTATATTCCTTGTTATACAGATGCTCAATGACCTCTGCCATTGTAACAATAGCTGTTGTTTTAAGACCGTATTTTTCGCTTATTTCGCTGAGTGCGCTTTTTTCGCCCTGTCCTCTTTCCATTCTGTCAACAGATACTACAAGTCCGACAGGCTGTACATTGCCCTGTGCTTTTATTATAGGCAGTGTTTCCTCGATAGAAGTGCCGGCAGTCGTAACATCCTCGATTATAACAACCTTATCGCCGTCATTTATGGGACTTCCCAAAAGTATGCCCTTATCGCCGTGATCCTTTATTTCCTTTCTGTTTGAGCAGTAGCGGATATCCTTACCGAATTTTTCGCTTATAGCTATAGTTGCAGCTACAGAAAGCGGTATGCCCTTATACGCAGGACCGAAAAGCACATCAAAATCAAGTCCGAAAGTATTGTTTATAGCCTCAGCATAATACTGACCGAGCCTTCTGAGCTGTGCGCCTGTTCTGTAAAAGCCTGTGTTTACAAAAAAAGGTGTTTTTCTTCCGCTCTTGGTAACGAAATCTCCGAATTTCAGTACCTGACAATCGACCATAAATTCAATAAATTCCTTTTTATACTGTTCCATTTAAGAAACCTCCCATATTTATTCTGATATTAAAATCATAACATATTTTTACTTTTTTGTAAACAAAAATGCGGCCGAATATCAGCCGCATTTCAAAAATTTATTTTTTTTCTCTTCCCAAAAGATAATCGACAGATACCTCAAGTATATCTGCAAGAGCAACAAGCTCAACATCTGTTACATATCTTATCTGACCTTCCAGCTTTGAAAGTCCGGATGCGTTCATATCAACGCCTCTGACCTGAAGCTGAGCCAGCAACTCCTTCTGTTTCATTCCCTTCTTTTTGCGAGCTTCTTCTACTCTGACTCCTATAAGATTTCTTGAGCCGAGTGCCTGCTTTCGCAATCTCATTTATCACACCTCACAGTTTAATTTTAAGTATCATCCCCTTGACACTACTAAAATTATAAATTATTACAAAATAAATAACAATAGCAATTATGCAAGAAAATTATTTTGGTTATTTAGTTAAAATATAAAATTAGTTGCTTTATTTCATAAATTCAACATGTTTGTTTTGTTAATTTTTTTATATTCGCTAAAAAATATCATATTTTTTGTTGGAATTCAACAATATAATTCTTTAAAAGACTTTTTATTCAGAGATATTTTTTAAAAAAAGTGTTGCAAAAATAAGAAACCTGTTGTATAATGTAATTATCAAATTGATAATTTCAGATTGATTATATCAAAGGAGGAATTATTATGAAAAACACAAAAGATAAAGATATCATCATAAAAGATATCGAAAGAATAGCCGATGAAATGTCAGAACTGAAAAACATTTCATTAAATAAGCTGGACAGCTCAAAAACGATCCATATAGCCGTTGACATGGTAAACGGCTTTGTAAAAGAGGGCGCTTTGTCAAGCAGTGAGGTGCTTTCTATAAATAAAGACGTTGCGGATTTTTCTGCAAGATGCAAGGAATACGGCATAAGAAACTATGCTCTCTGTGACTGTCACCCTGAAAGCTGTACGGAATTCCTCACCTATCCTGTTCACTGCGTAAAAGGCACAGCGGAAAGCGAGCTTACGGATGAGTTGAAAAACGCCGCAGAGTTTAAGATATTCCCTAAGCTTTCAGTTAACGGCTGGCTGGAGGATGATTTCCGTAATGATATTATCGAAAACGGCTTTGATACCTTTCTTATAACAGGCGACTGTACCGATATGTGTGTAATACAGCTTGCTCTTTCGATAAAAAGCGGTCTTAACAGGATAAACAGACAAAGCCGTGTAATAGTAATCAAGGAGCTTACCGCTACATGTGCGCTTCCTGCAAGACTTCCCGAAACAGCCGAGCTTGCCGCTTATCTCGTAATGCAGACAAACGGCATAGAAATATGCAGTATAGATTTATAATTAAAAGGAGTTGTTACTATGGCTTACAATAAGATAAATCTCACAATGCTCACGGATTTTTATGAGCTTACAATGGCAGGCGGTTATTTTGAGAACGGTATGAAGGATATTATTGCGACCTTCGATATGTTCTACCGCAGAAATCCCGACAAGGGCGGATTCGCAATAATGGCAGGTCTTGAACAGGCTATTGAATATATGAAAAATCTTTCGTTTACGGATGAAGATATAGATTTCCTCAGAACAAAGAAAATATTCAGCGAGGAATTCCTCAAATATCTGCGCGGATTCAAATTCTGCTGTGATGTATGGGCTGTAGAAGAGGGTACGCCTATCTTCCCCGGAGAGCCGATAGTTACCGTAAGAGGACCTATCATTCAGGCTCAGTTAGTCGAAACAATGGTGCTGCTCACAATAAATCACCAAAGCCTTATCGCTACAAAAGCGAACAGGATAGTCCGCGCTGCTGACGGCCGCGCTATCATGGAATTCGGTTCAAGACGCGCTCACAGCTATGACGGCGCTGTTTACGGCGCAAGAGCGGCTTATATAGGCGGCTGTGTCGGTACTGCATGTACTATATGCGACAGAGATTTCGGCGTTCCTGCGCTAGGCACTATGGCTCACAGCTGGATACAGTCATTTGACAGTGAATACGAGGCTTTCTGTGCTTATGCAAAACAGTATCCCGACAGCTGTACTCTCCTTGTCGATACCTACAATGTTCTTAAATCGGGTATTCCAAACGCTATAAAAGCCTTCAACGAGATACTTCTGCCATTGGGATGCCGTCCTAAGGGAATAAGGATAGACAGCGGCGATATAACCTATTTATCAAAAAAAGCAAGAAAAATGCTTGATGCAGCAGGCTTCCCCGACTGTAAGATATGCGCGTCAAATTCGCTTGACGAATATATAATTGCCGATATGCTCCGTCAGGGCGCACCGATAGATACATTCGGAGTCGGTGAACGTCTTATAACAGCAAGCTCTGAGCCTGTTTTCGGCGGAGTATATAAGGTAGTTTCCATAAACAAGGACGGCGTGGAAATACCTAAAATAAAGATAAGCGAAAATGTTGCAAAAATAACAAATCCATGCTTCAAGGAGCTTTACAGACTTTATGACAATGAAAGCGGAAAGGCTATTGCAGATGTTATAACCCTGTTTGATGAAGTGATAGACGATACAAAGCCGTATGTCATCTTTGACCCTGAGCATACATGGAAACGCAAGACTATCACGAATTTCAAAGCTGTAAAGATACGCAAAAGGATATTCGACAAAGGCGAGCTTTGCTATGAGATGCCCGAAATTGATGCGATAAAGAACAGATGCAAAGAACAGCTTGAAACGCTCTGGGATGAAGTAAAGCGTTTTGAAAATCCTCACACATATTATGTTGACCTTTCGGAAAAGCTCTGGGAGTGCAAGCAGGCGCTTCTCAGGAAGGAAAATTAAACTTCATAAAATGAAGCACGGCGGACAATCTCAGGTCTGCCGTGCTTTTTATATCAGATATTTATACCGTCAAAGCTTTGAGCCAAAATTATTTCTTTGATTTGGCTGTTTTCTTGCTTTCCTCGGCTTTCTTTTCTTCCGCTGTCTTTGGACGGGGATCTTCCTTTACTTCAAAGATACATGCGCCGAACGGAGGAAGTGTTATCTCTACTGAATGATACCACTGGTTATGACAGATAGGCTCGGACTTTATCTTGTCCTTGTTGAGTACGCCCGTACCGCCAAAGCGTGTATCATCAGTGTTGAGTACCTCTGTAAGAGTACACGGATAGTGAACACCCATGCGGAAATGCTCTCTTGTAACAGGCGACATATTCAGAACTACAGCATATTTCTGTCCGTCTGTTATACGGTAGTATGCAAACATGTTTTCGTTTGCATTGTCTGCGTCTATCCAGAGGAATCCTTCCGGATCATAGTCCTTCTCATAGAATGCAGGATTGTTCTTTACAAGTCCGTTCAGCTCACGGAAGAATTCATGGAACATTCTGTGCATATCATATTCTTTGAGCAGGAACCAGTCAAGCTCCTTTGTTTCGTCCCACTCTCTGAACATTGCAAGCTCGTTGCCCATGAAGTTGAGCTTCTTGCCCGGATGAGTCATCATGTATGCATAAAGTGTACGTACCTGTGCGAACTTATTGTGATAGTCGCCGCCCCACATCTTCTGCACGATAGTTGCCTTGCCGTGTACGACTTCATCATGTGAAAGCGGAAGTATAAATCTCTCATAATAGAAGTATGCCATTGACCAGTTTATCTTGTTATGGCTGCCCTTTCTCCAGAGAGGATCGACCTTCATATATTCAAGAGTATCATTCATCCAGCCCATGTCCCACTTATAGTCGAATCCGAGACCGCCTTCTTCAACAGGCTTTGTAACATTCGGATAGTCGGATGAGTCCTCAGCTATGAGCATGATGTTCTTGAATTCCTTGTTAAGACGGCAGTTCATCTTCTTAAAGAAGTCAACAGAGCGGTCATTTACACCTCTGTTCTTGTCGCCCATCCAGTAAATACCGTTGTTTATAGCATCCATGCGGATACCGTCGAAATGATATGTGTCAAGCCAGAATGCAGCGCATGACATAAGATAGCTCTGTACCTCACCTCTTGAAAGGTTGAAGTTATATGAGCCCCACTGACTCTGATTAACATCTGAAGGCGGATACTCATAGAAAGGAGTACCGTCAAAGTTTCCGAGAGAATAGTTGTCCTTTACGAAATGAACGAAAGCAAAGTCGATTATAACGCCTATGCCGTTCTTATGGCAGACATCAACAAATTTCATAAGCTGTTCAGGCGTACCGTATCTTGATGTTGCGCTGTAGTACTGTGATACCTGATAGCCCCATGAACCGTCAAAGGGATATTCTGCAAGCGGCATTACTTCTATATGGGTAAAGTTATTGTCCTTAACGTAATTTACAAGCTCCTCGGCTACCTCGTCATATCTGAACCACTGAGCGCCGCCGTCAGCTTCGGTCTTGCCGTAAGGCTTTTTCCATGAGCCCATGTGCATCTCATATATGTTCATAGGCTTATCATAGCATTTTGTTCTTTCTTTAAGCCACTTTGCATCATGGAATTTATAGGAATTTGAAACTCTTGTTATTACAGATGCGGTATCAGGTCTGAGCTGGCTGCGAAAAGCATATGGGTCTGCTTTATCAACAACGTTTCCGCCCTGCTGATAAACACGGAATTTATAAAGCTGTCCTACTCTTGCTTCGGGTACACAAAGCTCAAAAACACCTGCGCAGGGTTTATTCATCTTGTGGTTCTGACCGTTCCAGCCGTTGAACTCACCGATAACCTCGATCTGCCAAGCAGCAGGTGCATAAACTCTGAAAATGATACCTGATTCATCCT
The DNA here is from genome assembly GCA_900321195.1 of uncultured Eubacteriales bacterium. Taxonomy (GTDB): domain Bacteria; phylum Bacillota; class Clostridia; order Oscillospirales; family Acutalibacteraceae; genus UBA1213. The sequence continues at coordinate 1,215 of ONVG01000035.1, read as the reverse complement.
CAGAAACGGGGTGCGCACCAAAATACTTGTATGCGTTCACAGATTCTCCACGATAATACTCATCCATTGAAAAAGCTGCCATTTTCTCATCTCCTGAATTTACTTTTTATTATGTATCCTGAAATACATTTTAAAATAAAATTATACTTTTGTCATTAGACATATACGGTTCTTTGTCATAAAGAGCCGTGTCCTGTCATTTTTTCTTTAGCTTTTTATATATCGACATAGCAAGGAATATATTTCCCCTTGCCTTTATCCTGCCAGATGTAAACGCTTTAAAGGGATCTATCTGCTTGTTTACAACAGCATCAAAAGTTTCATCCGAAAGTGTTACATGGATATTAGCCTTGTCATGCCTTACAGGCTCGATGATCTTTTTTCCCTTTATATAAGCAAGGAAGATATCTCCGCCGTCTTTGCCTGTTATAGTTACGGAGCCGGTAAAGTCAGTATTTACATTTGAAAAGTCTTTTTCCATGTATTTGCTTTTTATAAGCTTGTAGGATTCTTCAAATTTCATTTTTCCCATCCTTTATTTTAGATTTTTATTATTTGATTATAGCACACTATTATATACAGTTTTTTCTATATTAGAATTAAGCGTTAATTTATTTGACTATTTACACATTTTATTTTAATAGATAAGGTTTTTTACAGTGCAAAATCATCTAAAAGAATTTACAGCACTCCTCTGTACATTAAGAACGTCCGTTTCTTTTCGCATTAGCTTCGGAGCATTATGTATAAGAGCTGATATCAAATTTTTTGAAAAAATTTTTAAAAAAGTGTTGACAAATCAGAAAACGTCTGTTATAATAATCAAGCAGTCGGAAATCCGGTGTCCGTGAGAAACGGTTGAGCCGTAATAAGCGGGTATGGCGGAATTGGCAGACGCGCCAGCTTCAGGTGCTGGTCTTTGCAAGAAGGTGCAGGTTCAAGTCCTGTTACCCGCACCAATTTTTCCGATAAGTTAATATGGGAGCATAGCTCAGCTGGGAGAGCATCTGCCTTACAAGCAGAGGGTCATAGGTTCGAGCCCTATTGTTCCCACCAGAAAAGCCCCGTCACTGAAGTGACGGGGCTTAATTAATAAAGCTTGCCATTAAAAATGTCAGTTTTCTTTTTTCGGAAACTGGCGTTTTTTTATTTTACGCTGTGTTGCTTTTTACCATGCTTTGTGTTAATATTTTTAGTGTCAATATATTGAAGAAG
>ONVG01000018.1 GCA_900321195.1 uncultured Eubacteriales bacterium | reverse complement strand
GTCACATAATTTGCATTATTGAAATGATTATTGATTGTAATAGGCGTTAAAATAACCATTTCGCTGTTGATGATTTTTGAAAATTGATTTCCGTGCCTGCCGGCGGAGTGCCTCCGGTGTCAATTCGCGTTGTCGCTCACTCCGTTCCGCTCTGATTGCAGACCAAACATTTTATTCACGCGCCACAAACTCTTTATCAGGTGCGGAAAAGCTTGATAGAAAAAACTTGTAAGTTGTGATGCAATAGCCGTAAGGGGCGTGTCGGTTCCGCTATCGTCTTTTTAAACAAAAACGGAACAATACATTTTTACAGTACCGTTCCGCCGATATTCATATTATTTTATTTTTTCTTTGATTTCTTGTTTTTCTTGGCTGCGGGTTCAGCAGCTTTCTTTACTTCTGCCTTTGCAGCAGGTTCAGCGGCTTTCTTTTCCTCTGCCTTTGCTGCGGGTTCAGCGGCTTTCTTATCCTCCGCCTTAACTACAGGCTCAGCAGCTTTCTTATCCTCCGCCTTAACTACAGGCTCAGCGGCTTTCTTTGCTTCTGCCTTAACTACAGGCTCGGCTGCTTTCTTTACTTCTGCCTTAACTACAGGCTCGGCTGCTTTCTTTACTTCTGCCTTAACTACAGGCTCGGCTGCTTTCTTTACTTCTGCCTTAACTGCAGGCTCGGCTGCTTTCTTTTCCTCTGCCTTAACTACAGGTTCAGCGGATTTCTTTTCCTCTGCCTTTGCTACGGACTCGGCTGCTTTCTTTGCTTCTGCCTTAACTACAGGCTCGGCGGCTTTCTTTACTTCTGCCTTTGCAGCAGGCTCGGCGGCTTTTTTTGCTTCTGTCTTTGCGGCAGGCTTAGCGGCAGGCTTTTTGGGAGCTTTGTATATCTTCTCAACACCGCCCTCGGAATCACTTTCGATATTGAGCGGCATTATCGGGTCATGCACGCTGAGTCTGAGCAGGAACCATCCGTCACCGTTATCCTTATCAAAGGAAACTCTTATTCCCTCGTGGTTATCATCAGCGACCTTGAATGTCTTTTGTGTCTTTGAATATTTTTCAAGCTCCTTGATGACTTTCTCACCGTATGCGCGGAAGTTCTTATCTGTTATCTTTATTCTTACCTCTTTGCTCTCGACAGGCTCTTTCAGATCTGCGATAAGATCATCCAATTTCCTGCCTTCACTGCGGAGCTGTGCCATTTTGATTATAAGCTTTGTTATAAGATATGCGCCGTCATCAAGGAAGTAATTCTCCCTCATAGCTGCATGTCCTGATGTTTCTATTGCAAGAGGACAGTTAACGTCATTTTCTATCTGCCTTACAGCCTCGTCAATAACATTCTTGTAGCCTCTCTTGAATCTGAGATGCTTTCCGCCCAGCTTCTTCTCGATGAACTCTTTAAGACCGCTTGATGTGGTAGAGTCTGTAACGATAAGACCGCCCTCGTTTCCTTCAAGAGCGATAGCAGCAGCAAGAGCAACAAGACGGTTGCGGTTTATTTCCTTGCCGTCTGAGCCGACAGCGCCGCAGCGGTCAACATCTGTATCGAAGATAACGCCGAGGTCTGCATCCCACTTCTTTACAGCTTCACTTATAGCAGCCATTGCCTTTTTATCTTCGGGATTCGGGATATGGTTCGGGAACATGCCGTCAGGCTCAAGGAACTGGCTTCCTCTTACATCTGCGCCGAGAGCTTCAAGAACATCGGCAGCATAAAATCCGCCTACGCCGTTTCCTGCATCAACAACGATATGGAAGCTTTTGAGCGGATGATGATAATCCTCCTTTGAGTTTACCTTTTCTTTGATAAGCTCACGGAGATTTCCTGCATAATATGTCATGTAGTCTGACTCTATTATCATGCCGCCGTCTTTTCTCTCAGGTCTGCTGCCCTTCTGAGCATATTCAAGTATAGCTGTTATATCGCTGCCTTCAAGACCGCCCTCACGGGTAAAGAATTTAAGGCCGTTTCTGTAATAAGGATGATGGCTTGCAGTTATCTGAACAGCGCCGTCACATGCAAGCTCTACTGTAGTCATAAACATAGCAGGAGTAGATGCAAGGTCACAGTCAACGACCTGTACGCCAGCATTTACAAGCGTTCTTTTAACAACAGCAGCTATCTGCGGACCTGATATTCTTGAATCACGGCCTACCGATATTTTAAGCTCATCGCCCGGTCTGCCTGTTTTCTTTGAAAGCCAAAGGATAAAGCCGTTTGTCATAGCTTCAACGGTTTCATCTGTAATATTAACGTCATAACCTGCACCCTCAACTGCAACACCTCTTATATCTGTGCCGCTTTTAAAGGAACTCCAGAATTCGTTCAACATATGGTTACTCTCCTTTTCAAATTGGAATTTATATTATCAATCGCAGAATGATATTTTTTCATCCTGCGTGTTGACATCCTGTAATACCGCATTTTTAAAAGCGTTATGCGGCTTCGCTTTCTGTACTTTCATCAGTGCTTGATTCAGCACTTGACTCTGTACTTGTTTCGGCGCTTGACTCTGTACTTGATTCAGCGCTCGATTCAGCGCTTGACTCTGTACTTGTTTCAGCGCTTGACTCAGCACTTGACTCATTTTCGGTCTTGCTGTTTTCCTCATGGTGTTTGAAAGCATACTTGTCTTTTGTCTTTACAAGCTTGCTTTCCTGGTCGTTTATAACAAGAATGAGATTCGAGTCCTCATCAAAGGAATATTTTATAGTATCCTCAGCGACACTTCCGTTTACAGCAACAAGATTATACTTGCAAATGCCGTCCTCTGCCGAATAGTAGCCGACATAGTTTATATCATCGTATAATATCTCATAAGTGCCGTCCTTATTGAAAGTGAATGTATATTCCAGACTTGGCTTGGAGTTTTTCTCATACCATGTACCTGTAAGAAGATCGTCTGTCTTTACTTCGTCAAAAGCCTTCAGCTGCGGTTTTATGGAGCTTACAGGCTCAAACGGTATCCTGTAATATCTTACGCCGTTTATTACCGTACTGTCTGCCAGCTTTTTCTTTGTTTCAACAGACTCGGAATTCTCTGAATCTATAGCGTCAGGCGTAAGGATAAGTCCGTCGATATCGGTAAGTATAAGCTTGCCGCCTGTAAACAGTGAGCCTGTTATGTTATAGTTGAAATTATTGTTGTATGCTTCGCGTCCAAGCCTTGTCAATACGATATTGAGCAGCTTTGTGCCGTTCGGTGAAGTTCTTGATGTATATTTGCCTATATATGTAGTGCCGCCCATATTATATCTGCACACATTGTCTTTTTCAAGGCTTAGAGTATATGTATATACAGACTTGTTTTCACCCTCACCGACACTTACGCTGTACTGCCATACGCCTATTTTGCTGTTCTGAGAGAAGAAAAATCCCCATAGAACAAAGAACAATATCGAGACAAATATCAGACATGCCGCAATAATTATCGGCGCGCGCACTCTTGCGATTTTTTTGTCTTCACCATCATTTTCTCCGTCAGGCGCTTCTTCTTCTTCGGGAGCTTCCTCATCTTCATCTTTAATTTCGTCCGTATCATTTTCAGTATCGATCTCTGCATCAGCAGATGTTTCCGTTTTCTCTTTCAATTCTTCGGGGGTCTTAACGTCAGATGCTTCATCATTTTCAAGCTCTGACAATGCTTTGCTGTTTTCGTCTGCCGTCATTTTTACGTCCTCCGTCATTTTAAGTTATTCATACTTATATTTTAACTTATCTCATTCTGCAATACAAGCATTAAATATGTACAATTTTAATATAAATTTATGTAAAATATATTTATAATAAACATCTGATGTAATATCAGCGGCTCATCACCGCATATATCCTCCAAAGAAAACCCCTGAATTACAGCGAATGATAATATTTTTAAAGCATAAACATTTTTCTGTCTTAATAATATAAGCGAAAGGGAATGTTTTTGTACACGCCTTATGAAAAAATGTAAAAAAATAACCTGAAATATTTAAAAAAATAATCTGAAATATTTAAAATTTCTGTTGAAACATGCGAAAAAATATGTTATTATAGTATAATAAAACAGCATGAAAAATCGGTTGTGTGTGACAGTTATTTTACCAAGGGGGAGTCAAGAATGGAAATAAGAGAACTTTACGAAATGTGGCTGAAAAATGCTGTGGATGACAGCGACCTTATCGCAGAGCTTAACAGCATTTCAGACAAAGCCGAGGATATCCGCGACAGATTTTACCGCGAACTCAAATTCGGGACCGCAGGTCTGAGAGGAGTTATAGGCGCAGGTACAAACAGAATGAATGTTTATACTGTACGCAAAGCAACACAGGGACTCGCTAACTTTCTTAACAAAAAATATGATGCTCCTTCTGTTGCGATATCGCACGATTCACGAATAAAAGCCGACCTCTTTGCAAGAGAGGCTGCAAGAGTACTTGCGGCTAACGGTGTAAAGGCTTATATCTCTACCGAGCTGCAGCCTACGCCTGTTGTTTCATTTGCCGTAAGAGAGCTTAAAACAAGCGCAGGAATAATGGTAACTGCAAGCCATAACCCTGCCGAATACAACGGATATAAATGCTACGGCAGTGACGGCTGTCAGATGACAGACGTAAACGCTGATGCAGTATATGACGAGATACAGAATGTAGATTACTTCAACGGCGACATAAAGCTTGTCGACTTTGAAGAAGGCATTAAAAGCGGCATGATAGAGTGGATAAGCGATGACCTCTATGAAACATATCTTGACAGAGTAAGCGAACAGAGGATAAATCCCGATGCATGCAAAGGCTCAGACCTCAAAGTTGTTTATACACCGCTCAACGGCGCAGGAAACAAGCTTGTAAGAAAGATACTTTCACGTATCGGAGTAGAGAATGTTGTTGTAGTTCCCGAGCAGGAAATGCCCGACGGAAATTTCACTACCTGTCCTTATCCGAATCCCGAAGAGAAGGAAGCTCTCGGAGTTGGTCTGGAGCTTTGCAAAAAAGAACAGGCTGATCTTCTCCTTGCTACCGACCCTGACAGCGACCGTGTAGGAATAGCAGTAAAAACAAAGAGCGGCTACCGTCTTATGACAGGAAACGAAACAGGCATAATGCTTATGAACTATATCCTTTCCTGCCGCAAGGAAAAAGGAACACTTCCCGAAAAGCCCGTTGCTGTAAAAACTATCGTTACAAGCAAGCTTATAAACAGGATATGCGATAAATACGGCTGTGAGCTGAAAAACGTACTTACAGGCTTCAAGTATATAGGTGAACAGATACTTCTCCTTGAGCAGAAGAACGAAGAGAACCGTTATGTATTCGGCTTTGAAGAGAGCTACGGCTATCTTGCAGGAACCTATGTAAGAGATAAGGACGCCGTTGTAGCGTCAATGCTCATATGCGAAATGGCTGCTTACTATAATAAGCAGGGCAAGAGCCTTGATGAAGTAATGAACTCCATATACAGTGAATACGGATATTATTTCAACAAAACAGAGAGCTTCAAATTTCTCGGTGAAGCAGGAATGAACAAGATGGCTGAAATAATGACATCTCTCAGAGAATCACACCCGACAGAGATTGCCGGCATGAAGGTAACAGAAATAGCAGATTATCTTGAATCATACTCAAAGAATACAGAAACAAGTGAAACTGTTGCTATAGATCTTCCGAAATCAAATGTACTTTCATATTCTCTTGAAGGCGGCAGCGGTATCATCGTAAGACCATCCGGCACAGAACCAAAGATAAAAATATATGCAACATCTGTCGGAAAAACACAGGATGATGCATCTGCTGTTTCAGAAAAGATGTTTGAGTCAATGAAAGCCATAATGAAAATTTAATGTTAAATTAAAAAAAGTCAAACAATTAACGGGTACAGTCAATTCCGGCTGTACCCGTTTTAATTTGTTTAACCGTATTTTTCAAGGTATCTGCAAAGCGCATTGAATGTGTCCTCGCTTATGTCATGCTCTACCCTGCATGCATCCTCAAAGGCTGTCTTTTCATCAACGCCAAGCTTTATAAACAGATTTCCAAGCGTCTTGTGACGGTTGTATATTTTTTCGGCTATCTTCATTCCGTCATCTGTTATCGTGATAAAGTTGTCGGAGTCCATTGTTATATATCCGCGCTCTCTGAGACGCTTTGTCGTATATGTAACGCTCGGTTTTGTGACATTAAGCTCAGCCGCAACATCAATAGAGCGTATTATACCCTTCCTCTCCTTTATAATGAGCATTGCTTCAAGATAATCCTCAAAAGTTTTATCAGGTGTTCTTTCTGTTTTCATAAAAACCTCCATAAAAATAATTCTTAATTAATTGTCAAAAAGCTTTTTATCTAATCATCCGGTCCGAATATGAGATAGCCGTTTATGAAAGCATAAACTATACCGTCAGCCTCTCCGTCAAGACCGCTGTAAAGAAGAATACCCTCTTCTTTAAGAAGCTCGATAGAATAAGGCGTTATATTATCGCACAAAACACAGTCGGCTTCCATCATATGTATAAGGCCGAGTATATCTTTGGGAGACTCCGCCATAGTGCCTATATTTTCGGTATGGAATATCTCTCTGTCCTCAATATCATATATTCTCAGGACCTTTGCATCCTCAAAGCTTTCGTGTATATTTCCGCTTTCACTGTCATATACCACTGCTATCTTCATATACGCTCTCCTTGTCATCATCTTTATTATTTATTACGATATTATCATAAAACACATTTTTTTTCAACAGATTTTTTTCAAAATAAAACAAAGTTAATAATATTATATTGAAAAATATGATGAAATCTGATAGTATAGTGATGTAAAATTTTTTTAATATTTCGGGGTGGTACTATGATATATTGTCCTTCATGCGGCGCAGAGCTGAGATTTGACATAGATTCTCAGCTTATGATATGTGAATACTGCAAAAGCAGCTTCGATGCCGAAAGTCTTAAAGATAAGATATCTGACGATGCAAAAACTCAGGAATATTATGAAAGCTATGCTTATGTATGTCCTTCATGCGGCGCAGAGGTAGATACAACTGATAAAAATGATGCTGTGGGCTTCTGTCCGTACTGCGGCGGCTCATCTATGATATTCGACAAGCTCAGAAAAGAATGGTGCCCCGAAGGTATCATCCCGTTCAGGATAACAAAAGAGCAGTGCAAGGAGCTTTACTGCAAAGAAGTAAAAAAACATATCTTTGTTTCAAAAAAGTATCGTGACCCAGAACTTATAGACAACTTCAGAGGCATATACATGCCGTATGTAAGCTTCACAGGAAATATTGACGGCGATGTTTCAATAAGAGCTTCAAGCAAGGCAAAGTATATAGGAAACCACGACTATCAGACGAAACATTACGACCTTCACGGTAACGCAAAATATGTGATAAACGAAACCTTGTCACATGATGTGTCTGTCGCTTTCGATGACCATATAAGCATGAAGCTTGAACCTTATGACAAAAATGAGATAAAGAAATTTCATCCCGCATACCTCAGCGGATTTTATGCAGAAATCGGAGATACCAATATAAATGAATACAGCGCAGTCATAACAGACGAAATGGCGCATTTAGCGCTTGATGAGATAGAAAATTCAAAGGATATGCAGAAGGCTGCAAAAAAGCAAAAGCTCAAAACAGATATATTTTGCAATGACAATAATATACCGCTGCGTGTTGTTCAGTCAAATAAAAATCTTTTACCCGTATGGTTCATGAGCTACAGGAACAAAGAAAAGATAACCTATGCAGCCGTAAACGGTCAGACAGGAAAAGTCGCCGCCGACCTGCCGCTCAGTCCTGTCAGAATACTTATCGCGGCACTCATATTCTCATCTGTTATATTTGCAATACTTATGACAGTTATGAATTATCTGCCGACACTCCCTGCAACAACAACACTGGGCGTTTGCACCATGCTCGGATTATCGGGAATGTACGTAATACAGCACGGCTACATAAAAACTATAGGCTCGGCTCTTGACCAGAAGGAGCTTACAAAAAGACTGCCGTTCGGCTTTGTATTTCAGAGTATAGTCGCAGTTGTCGGACTGATACTTATTACAACTGACGGAACATATTATCAGACGCGATATAGTATCGGAATAATACTGGCAGGATTTTCTTTGTTTATCCTTCTTACCAAATATTTTATACCTCAGAGCACACTTACGGGAAAGATAAGAAAAATAGAGCTTTCAAACGCCACAATGCAGTCTAACGGAATACTCGTTGAAGCAAAAAAATTCAATATCATAAATTTTATTATGAGGGTATCTATAATCATTACCTCATTAATATTCCTTGCAGCAATATTAGATGAAAATATGAATGTCGGCTTTTTCAAAGGACTTCCGTTTGCATTAAGCGGTCCTCAAAGCAGCGCATTCTACTATTTTCTTGCAGCTGTATCTGCCGCTGAGCTTTTCGCACTTGTACTTATGCACATTATTTTCCAGTCAAATATAGCAAAAAGAAGACTTCCGCAGTTCAACAAGAGGGGTGCAGCTTATGACAAGATATAAATTTTTAAAGATAACATTAAGTATTGCCTGCATCATGACTGTAATACTGTCATCCGCATTGTGTGTAAGCGCCGCATCGGATATAAAATACACAAACAAAGAAACAGGCTATAAAATAGTTATAAAAGATGAGGCAGATCTTCTCACATCAGACGAAGAAAACAAACTTATTGAAGACATGAAGGCTGTTACCGCTTACGGAAACGCCGCTTTCTGGACTACAAACGACTATGCACAAAACGAGATAGAACAGGCGCGTATCAAGCGCAGGGAATTATTCGATTTTGACAGCGGATGCATATTTGTCATAAACATGAAAATACGCAAGCTGACTATACAATCCTATGGTGATATAAATAAATTTGTGACAGACTCTATAGCCCGTTCCATAACCAACAACGTAAGCCCATACGCTACATATCAGAAATATTACGAATGCGCAAAGGATGCTTTTTCACAGATAAATACTGTCTGTGAGAGAAAACAAATAAGCGAGCCTTTAAAGGTGAGCGGCTATGTCGTAATATCGATAATGTCGGGACTTCTTATCGCTGTTACAATAGCTTTCTCAAAAAAGCAGAATTCACTTATATACTCCTACGACCTCGGAAAGCTCAAACCATATAATATAAAAGGCGGTTTCACAGGACCGATAACTGCCGAGTATGTCAGCGATACTATAGAACACCGCCCGCCAAGCTACATCTCCTTCGGAGGTTCAGGCGGTTCAGGCTGTTCGAGCTGCTCAAGCTGTTCAAGCTGTTCAAGCGGTTCAAGCTGCTCAAGCGGTTCAAGCTGCGGAGGATGCGGCAGCGGAGGAAGTTCATCCTTCTGATATATATGGAAAACTTTAATTACACTGATTTTACTTTGCAGTGGCATATAACACACCGCTGTAATTTACGCTGTAAGCACTGCTATCAGGACGACTACAGCGCTTTTGAGGATTTCGAGGACGCAAAAAATGTTCTTGACCAATACTGTACTCTTCTGAAAACATATAACTGTAAGGGCAGACTCAATATAACAGGAGGAGAACCTCTCACCCACCCTCATTTATTCAATATACTCAGGCTTGCACGTTCAAGAGGAATAAGAACAGGCGTTCTGACAAACGGTACTCTTATAGGAGATTGGGATGCACGAAAATTAAAAGCATGCAATGTGGATTATGTACAGATAAGTCTTGACGGTATGGAAAAAGTCCACGACTCGATCCGAGGAAAAGGAAGCTTTAAAAAAGCCGTGAGCGGAATATACGCTCTCAAATCACACGGCATATTCACAAGCATATCATTTACTGCGCAGAACAACAACTTATTTGAATTAAAAAAATTGGCAAGGTTCTGTAAATTGCTCGGCGCTGATAAACTGTGGTTCGACAGAGTGATAATACCTGCCGATGAAGATAAGGACGATCTCACGCTTTCCGCCGAAAGCTTTCAGAAGCTTTGCAGAACTGCCGCGCGTCTTAACAGGAAGGGCCGGGTATTCTGCGGACGTTCATTACAGTTCATTCCCTGCAAAAACAAGGTAATATATCATTGTGCGGCAGGAGAAAATCTTCTCATAGTTCTTGCAAACGGTGATGTCATGCCTTGCAGGCGGCTCCCGTTCATCATAGGAAACGTAAAGCAAAGCTCTCTTCTTTCTCTTCACCAAAGCTCTCCGATCATGAACGAGCTGAGAAATACAGGCATACCAGACGGCTGCAAAGAATGTACATATTCCGCTTTATGCAGAGGCGGCTCAAAATGTGTTTCCTATGCAAAAAAGCACCGCTTCGACATTCCCGACCCGGACTGTAAACTAATTAATAATTAATAATTATACCCATAACCTAAAACATTGGGCAGATAGAATTTTCCGTATATCTAAGGTTGGATTATCAGGCTGTTATAAAATCAAACACTTCTAACAAGCCTGCTCAATGTTTGTACATTCGAGTATAATATTAAAATTAAACTACAGGTTTAATGACTTACAGACTTCTTTGTATTATAATATAGACATAGACAAAAGAGATATTTAAAAAATTATATTATAGGAGTGATAAATATGAATTTGAAAGAAGCATTCAGATTTCAGAACAAACTTGAATCCCTGATATCCGAAACAGAGGGTATCCTTTCTTCCGAGGATTGTGTTACGCTTACAAAACGTACATACCTCTACAAAAAGGCAGACCCCAACGCAGAAAACGAAACTGTTACCATTATTCCCAACACGGAATATTATAAACAGATCAATGAGCTTATCGAGTTTGTTATGTACCTTATATCACAAAGAGAAAAGCTCTCCAACGCCATCAACGAGGCAAAGCGCAAGCTCCCCATCGACCTTGACGGAGAAATAAGCCTTAACCGCTACCGTCAGAGGATGTCCGATATATTCAGAAACATGGCGCGCATAAAGGGCAAAGAGATAAGGGAGAACAACAGCGGTATCGGCTACCGTTTCAACAACGAGGGCAATCAGATATCCTACAAATGCGATGTTGACCGTGTAACAACGATAAACTTCAACCGCAATACTGTACGCAAATACGCTTCTCAGCTCAGTGAAACTTCCGACAGCGCTTCACTGAAAATCGACAAGTGTATGATAAACTACAGCGTAGATTATACGCCTGAGTTTGATGTTAACGACAGCTTTGACGAGATTTTTGAGAAATTCAACTCAAAATAAGCCTGTCCGCAGCATGATCTTTTCTGACAAAGACCGTCCGTTTCAGGGGTAACAGGATGCAGAGCCGAAGACCGGTTCAGATGCAGATGAACTGTAAGGCTGCATATTTTATCCTTATTGGATTTTGGATTTACAATAAAACGGTGCCGAGAATCGCTTTTCAAAGCGTTACACGCTATATCGTGCTTCAAACAGGCATTATATCGCTATTTGCAAACACAAAAACCGCTTCGCTAAAAAGAACTTTTATTGATTTTTTTAACACAAGCGGTTTTCCGAAGAATATTTATTCTGAGGAAGACCGCCAAATTGGTCCGAAGCTCTGTTATCCTGTTACCCCTGAAGCGGACGGAGAATAAAATACTAAACGGGCAGTCGATCGACTGCCCGTTGCTTTTGATATTGAATTGTGCCTGCACAAGTATCTCATTCATTGAAACACCGAGCAGATTGCTCAAAGCAAAAAGGTTATCGACAGACGGCAGACATTTTCCCTGCTGCCATTTATAGATAGCCTGCGGCTCATCGAAACCGAAAAATTGCTGAAGCTCACGGACAGTAAGACCGCAGGCTTTTCGCAGACGTATGATGTTTTCTCCCGTAGCTTTCAGGTCGATAGACGGGAATCCTGCTTTCGTCATATAAATTCCTCCTTTGCATATCAGGTAAAACAGCTAAATATACTGAGCAAAACAAAAGATACATATATGTACAAGATACGAAGCTGATATATATTTTATCAGACCTGCCATAAAAGTCAATAGCTTATATAAAAAATCCGTAAAAAATCGTAATATTTTGTCTTTTTCTTATTGATAGATCCCTGTATATAATGTTATAATCAGGAGGTAACAGAAATGAAAATAACACCGCTTGAAAAGCAAAGCAAAAAAGAACAGAAAAAATTTCATGCCCGCAGCCGTGTGGACTGGAACGGGATAAAACCTGTAACAAGGGTAGTTAAAAGCAAAAAAATATATGACAGAAAAAAGCTGTCCAAAAATAAAGACATATATGGAGAGTGACTTAAATGAAAACCGCTGTAGTATATTATTCCATGTGCGGAAATACTGCTTATGCCGCAGATAAGATCGCAAAAGAAACAGGCGCGGATATAATAGAGCTTAAACCGGTAAAGGCATATCACGACAAAGGATTCAAAAAATTCTTTTTCGGAGGAAAAAGCGCAGTCATGGGTGAAAAGCCGGCGCTTGAACCATATAAATTCAACGCGGACGATTATGATGATATAATAATAGGCTTTCCGGTATGGGCAAGCCGCATAGCGCCGCCTGTACGCACCTTCATCGAAGAAAACAAAGACAAGCTCTCCGAAAAAAATATAAGCGCCTATGCATGTCAGTCGGGCGCAGGCGCTGAAAAGGCTTTTAAAAAGCTGAAGGATATCCTCGGCATAGCCGACTACAAGTCCCTGATGATACTTACAGACCCGAAAGATAAGCCGAGTGACGACAACGAACGCAATATCAAGGAATTCTGCGGCTCGCTGCGCTGAGATATGATAATTTTTATTCAGGAGAGAAAATAATGGAGCAGGAAATAATAACCATCGTAATAACCGGAGGACCGTGCGCAGGAAAATCCACTGCAATGAGCCATATTCAAAGCTACTTTTCAACTCTGGGATATACAGTACTGTTCGTGCCGGAAACAGCTACAGAGCTTATAACGGCAGGCGTTGCGCCCTGGAGCTGCGGAAGCAATGCGGATTATCAGAAGTGTCAGATGAAGCTTCAATTATCAAAAGAAGCAGTATATAAAGAAGCCGCAGAAACAATGAATTCTGAGAAAATACTTATAGTATGCGACAGAGGAATTATAGACAACAAGGCTTATATGACGGATAAAGAATTTTCGGACATGCTCGTTTCAATGAAAACGAATGAGATAGAGCTTCGTGACCATTATGATGCTGTATTTCATCTTGTTACTGCCGCAAAGGGCGCAGAGGAATTCTATACCACCGAAAACAATACTGCCCGTACAGAAACAGCGGAACAGGCATCGGCGCTTGATGATAAGCTGATAGACGCATGGACCGGACATCCGCACTTAAGAGTTATCGACAACTCGACAGATTTTGAAAATAAGATAAACCGTCTCATCTCCGAAATATCATCATTTTTAGGCGAGCCTGAACCGTTTGAGATAGAGAGAAAATTTCTTATCGAATATCCCGACCTTGAATTGCTCGGAAAGCTTGATAACTGCCGGCGTGTCGAGATAATACAGACTTATCTGAATTCGGACGGCAATGACGAGATAAGAGTACGTCAGCGCGGAGAAAACGGACATTACATTTATGTCAAGACAACAAAGCGCTTTGTGACAAACATGAAGCGTGTCGAGATAGAAAAGCGTCTTTCACAGGACGAATACATAAAGCTGCTTATGGATGCAGATACCACAAGGCATCCCATACGCAAAGACCGTTACTGCATAACCTACGACAGCCAATATTTTGAACTTGACGTTTATCCATTCTGGAACGACAAAGCAATAATCGAAATAGAGCTGAATGACGAAAATGCGCCGATAAAATTTCCTGATTTTATACACATAATAAAAGAAGTCACCCACGACAGCGAATACAAAAACTCATACCTTGCACGTCTGTAAAAGCTAAAAGCTCAAAGTCTGATATATCCGGACTTTGAGCTTATCTTTATGCTTGATTATTTAATTGTATCTCTCCCCCGCAGATAAGAAGGTCGCCGCAGTAGCACACTGCCGCCTGACCCGGTGTTACGGCTCTTTGCGGAGAATCGAACACCAGCCTGAATTTATCTTTGCCGAGCGGATATAATACAGCAGGCTGTGCTTTCTGATTATAGCGTATCTTTGCCTGTACCTTTATCGGCTCATCGGGACATTCTATCGATACCCAGTTGACATTACCGGCATATACAGTATCGCTGAAAAGGTCTGCGTTATCGCCGAGTATCACAGTATTGTCCGCCGTATTTTTGGAAATGACATAAGCCGGCTTTCCAAGCGCTATCCCAAGTCCTTTTCTTTGTCCTATAGTATAGCGTATTATGCCGCTGTGCTCACCGAGAATATTCCCGTCCTTATCGATAAAATTACCTTTGGGGAATTTTCTGCCAGTATAGTACTCGATAAACTTTGCATAATCTCCGTCAGGAACAAAGCATATATCCTGACTGTCAGGCTTAGAGGCGTTGACAAGCCCATACTGCTTTGCTATCTCTCTTGTCTGCGCTTTTGTAAGCTCGCCTATAGGGAAAAGCGTTTTGCTTAGCTGTTCCTGAGTGATATCATACAGAACATAGCTCTGATCCTTAGACTCGTCTGCGCCCTTCATAAGTGTATATCTGCCTGTTTTTTCGTCATATCCGCGCCTTACATAATGACCTGTTGCGATATAGTCATTTCCGAGAATCTCCGCACGTTTAAGGAGA
>ONVG01000123.1 GCA_900321195.1 uncultured Eubacteriales bacterium | reverse complement strand
GTAAACCTTGCTCCCGTTTGCGACATATCTACAGACCCGTATGATTTTATGTACAGCCGCTCACTCGGTCAGAACGCAAAGATAACATCCGAATTTGTACAGAAGGTCACGAAGATAAGTCAGGACAACGGAGTATCGGCAGCGCTTAAACACTTTCCCGGCTACGGAAACAACGAGGATACCCACACGGGTATAGCGATAGACAAAAGGGAAATGTCCGAATTTGAAAAGAATGACTTTCTCCCGTTCAAAGCCGGAATAGATGAAGGCGCTCACATGGTTCTTGTAAGCCACAATATAGTAAACTGCATGGATGACTCGATGCCTGCCTCACTCTCTCCTAAGGTAATAAAGATACTTCGTGAAAAGTTAGGATTTACAGGTATAGTTGTTACTGACGACCTTTCAATGCAGGCTATAGGAAAATACACCGGCGCTTACACGCCTGCTGTTCTTGCTGTTCTTGCCGGAAACGACATGCTGACGATAAGCGAAGGCATGCTCGACGAGTCTGTAACATCAATAAAAAAAGCCGTTGAGGAAAAGGTCATAGACCAAAAGATAATAGACCGCTCCGTAATGCGTATACTCGCATGGAAATACTCCAAAAACATGCTCTGAAATAAAGAATAAAGCTCAAAGCGGCTGCCGCGTTTTTAGTGCGGCAGCCGCTTTTTAATGTCTGTTTTTCTTTATTGCTCTGACAATACCATAGCACATAAGATATATAAGTCCTCCGATAATTCCGCCTGACGTATTATAAACGATATCAGCAAACTGAAATGTTCCGAGACAAAAAAACATCTGCGAAAATTCAATGATAAGAGAAAAGATAAGTACCGCTCTGCAGCTTACAAAAAATGAGCCTGCAATGCTTTTTCTGTTTTGCTTTGTATTAAGCAGCCACAATAGCAGAAATGAAAACGGGATAAACAGCAGTATATTTTCAAATCCGTCTGTAGATACGATATTTTTACCCGAAGCATCAAAAATGTACAGCTGCCAGCCGCCTGTGACACTCTGCAAAGGATTGGCAAAAAAGCCCCTTCCCAACAAGGTACGAAAGGATATCAACGCACCGTAAAATACCAAAAAGAACAATAAGCGAAAGTCAAACGACCTTTTGAAATGAGAAAGCCATAGCCTGAGCGTTTTCATAACACCCTGCCCTGAACTGTTTTTTTCATACACGAAAAGATAACATGTCATTAATATAAACGCAAACAGCATAGAGACCCAGAAATATTGGTAAACTGCCGTTAAAATATTAGTGATGATTTTTTGAAGCATACCAGGATATATCACTCCTTTAATTTTGATAAAGACAATGAGTATTATATATCATATATGATACTTATACAAGAGTATTTATCAAAAAAATATATATCCGAACCGGGTAAAAAAGCGGACAAAAGAATGTTGCTCATAAGCTGCCGCTATGATATAATAGAGTCACAACAAATGCATAACCGGAGGGCTGCACATGGAAATGAAGGTCAATGTAAAATCCGTTTCGGGCAAAAGGAACAGGATAACCACTGTTTCTGTACACTATAGCCGTGAGGTTCTCAGCGTCAGGGAGCTTATAGAAGAGACTGTCATATATTGTGTAAATGAATACAACAGCCGCATGGAAAACACAGAACTGATGTCTGCGCTTCTGCCTGCGGAAATAGCCGATAAAGCGGCACAGGGCAAAGTATCATTTGGCACGATATACGGCGAAAATCATCCCGATCTGCAAAAGGCACAGGCAGATGCTCTTGAAGCCTTTTCTGATGGTGTAGTCGCTGTGTTTGCCGATGACAGACGGCTTGAAGATGAAGAAGAAATACTCGATCTGACACAGATAACAAGCCTGACATTTATTAAGCTTGTTATGCTTGCAGGACGTATATGGTAAGGAGGGCAAAAAATGAGCACTAACTATGAGGACGCACTCAAAAAATATGACGAACAATTCAGGGAAATGCACAAAAAGGAAATAGCCGCCCTGAGCCGGCAGGAAATGAAAGTCTTTGAGCATTTTATGAAAGATCATCTGAGCACATGGGGTCAATGGTTAGAAATTGACGATACGGGCTTTATCGCTGATCTTAACGGTTATTTTGATAAGCATTATTCACAGCTTGTCCGTTTGCTTGTCCCTGAGCAGCTGCGTGACGATCTGCGCTGTATGCTCGGAAAATTCAATAAATTCCAGTATGACGAAAGCTACAGCCGCCGCAGCTTACGCAGCAGGGACTATTCCCCGTTTCTTAGGAGAGCTCTGGGAATGTTGGATGCGTATTATCTGATGGGCTTCCGCGGCACAGATCTAAATGATATGGGTAAATACGTTTCCCGAACGGATTGTCCCTTTGGTGTGGATATAAGCCGCCATAAAACCGATTCATGTGATGTATACATAATTGCAGCGAGGATAGATAAGGGCGATACGGGTGTTATCGGCACGATAAAGGAAATGATGAACAGCGAGCGCAACACCGATATACTTACCACTACTGTGATCCGCGCTGTCTTTTGCAGCGATAATGAGGAACTGCATGAGCTTATGAGCAGGCTGCTTATTGCCGCAAGACTTTCCGAGGGTCTGCGTCAGGCTATCTGTGAAAACTGCGACTGCGGTACGGCGGATTCATTCATTAAGATCATTAAAACGATACAGGAAAATGATCTTATCCGTTTTTCTTCAATAAAAAGAGCCATTGGCACATGGACAGGTCTTTGCCGTGATGAGGATCCCGACAGACTTGCCGCAAAGATACTTGACAATATCCCCTTTGTCCTTGAAAGCAATGACAATGCCGTTTCAAAGCTTATGACCTCCGACCCTGTTGATATCTATATGGGACTGTGGGGCATCGGGTTCTATGATGTCACTAAGACGCTTGATATCATAAAGTCACTTGCCGGAGTTCCCTCCGAAAAGACTGAACAGGGTATTGTCGGAAAAATAAAAGGCCTTTTCAGCAAGCAGGAAGAAAAAAACAGCCGTCCCTTTGAGCCTGATGAAATACATTTTCTGACGATAGGCTATTTCTGTCAGAATCTCGGTTATCCGACAGTCGCTATACAGACCGCTCTGTCCGTAATGGAGCATTATCCCGATAACTACAAGCTGTTTGCTGTTTTCAGGACAAACTATCCTTTCGGTCTTTTTACGCGGTATTATCACGGCACTGAGCCTGAATTCAGAAAGAAAGTCCACAAGGACAAACAGCTTGCCGCAAAGCATTATGATATCATGCGTGATCTGTATGACAATATGACGCGCAAAGAAGAGGTCTACTCTCCCCTGCTCTATCCGTGGTTCAGCGCATCCGTTTCAAAAAGCAGGATACTTTATGCTATGCTTGACTGCGCAGCAGTGATGCAGGATGATGAAAAGATGGATTTTATATGCGGACACTTGACGGATTTCGATTCGTCTGACAGATGCTATGCAGTCGAAGAGATAGGAAATTCTATCCGCACGCCTAAGCAGCGTGAAACCGTCATCAATGCCGTTGCAGACAAGGAAAGCAGTACAAGAAGGACTGCCGTTGAAATACTGGAAAAAACGGGACTTAATGACAGTGAATATCAGGTTATAGAGGGCTTTGCAAAATACAAAACAGCCGAGCTGCGCTCCGGAGTTTTAACTCTGCTGAAAAAACGAAAGGATAAAGAGCTTGAAGAAAGCATTATCCGTATGCTTTCGGCTAATAACGAAAATATCCGTCTTGCCTCTCTCGATCTGCTGCAATACGGTATAAGCACTTATACAAAATATGATTTCTCAGCTTCAAAGCAGGCTGTCAAAAATATTGTTTCCCCGACAGAAAGAGAACAGATACTTATAAAAAATCTGACGGACACTGATAACGCCGAGCAGGTCACAAAAGAAAACGGCTACGGTCTGTACGACCCGAAGGCAGAACTGCCTTTGCCTGATTTCAAGCCGGATATCAATGTTGTCAGGGAATACTGCGGTATTGAACATGAAGAGATCAGCGAAATGTTCCGCAGTCTGCTGCGTATCGTTGACGAAAATTCAGAAAAAGAATTTACCGATTATTGGGGCGAAGAGCATATCCTCGGCAATATGGGCAGCCTTTATATTGTCTATTCCGAAGCAGACAGTCCGGAGGAATATGAAAAGAAAGTACCATTTTATGAGCTGTGGAACCGTTTTTACAATGATGTAATAAAAACACCGCAGAGATTTTTCTGCTTTTCTAATACAGGGATAGGCTTTGAATCCGGCAGATTGACAGACGAATCCAAAAAAACTGCCGCTAAAAGAATAAAAGAAATCTTCGGTGATCTGGCTGATTATAACCGCTCATCTGCGCTCGGCGCGGAGGATGAACGTTTCACCGTCAGTGAGTTCCGCAGTCTGTACAACAATGTATGTACATATATAAGAAAGCGTTTTGAGATCAAAACACCGATGAACGTATTGCAGAATTTAGCAGGCTATCTGAGCCTTACTTTAAAAGAGGATGATCTGTGGCTCAAAGAACAGAAAAAAATTTACGGTGACATAGATCAGATACAGCTCCATAAATGTGTACCGCTGATAAATACGCTGATAAAAGAGCTTTATTCAAGGATAAACGAGGACTTTGAAACAAATTTCCGTCTGCTGCACACACTTGCCGTGAAAATAGATTTTATCGGGCATTATGAACAACTTGATTATTACTGGTATTCTCCCGACACCATCCCCGTTCCGTACTATATAAAAGCGTACCGCAGCGGTATAATCGACCGTGACATTTTCCTGAAATCCATGTTCAGAATCAAGCGTCTTTCGGATTCGATATCTGAAATGAACATTTTTGTCAGCAATGCGCCGCTGAAATTCAGCATTTATAATCTCCGCGAAAAGAGCAGTATTATCATTTTA
>ONVG01000022.1:13045-15419 GCA_900321195.1 uncultured Eubacteriales bacterium | reverse complement strand
TTGAAAAAATAAAAGACGAAGTTTCTTGTTTCGGAGGAACAATGCCGCACGAAGAATGTGTGCTGTGCAGTGATGTAATAATTTTTCCGCTGCCGCTGACTAAGGATAATATGACACTTAACACTCCTTTTTCGGAAAAAAGGATATATCTTAACGAAGAATTTGCCAGACTTTTCAGAGGAAAGCTTGTATTTTGTCCGTCAAAGGATAAGCTCGTAAAAACAGGAAGATACTGGCAGGAAGCAAAAGTATACGATTTTCTGAACAGGGAAGAAATGCAGGTCTGCAATGCAGTACCTACTGCGGAGGGAGCTATAGAAATAGCAATAAGGGAATATCCCGGAACACTGAACGGTTCAAGATGTCTTGTGACAGGCTACGGAAGAATAGGACGTGTACTTTCGGAAATGCTCGGCGGTATCGGCGCTGATGTTACGGTAAGCGCAAGAAATCACCGTGATATAGCTTTCATACGTTCAAGAGGCTTTAAAGCCGTAAACTCGTCAGATATCACAGGCAGTTATGACATCATATTCAATACTGTTCCCTATATGCTTTTTGATTCCAGAACACTTGCAAAAACAGCGTCAAATGCACTGGTCATCGACCTTGCATCCGCTCCCGGAGGAGTAGACTTTGAAGCTGCAAAGCGGCTCTCCATAAAAGCAATACATGCGTTGTCACTTCCCGGCAAGGTCGCGCCTAAAGCGTCGGGAATGATAATCAAAAACGCTGTTTACAATATCATCGGGGAGGAACAGTTATGACAGGCGTAAGAGTAGGCTTTGTGATGTGCGGCTCGTTCTGCACATTTGCCAAAGCTCTCGTTCAGATGGAGGAGCTTGTAAAAAAAGGTTATGAAGTCATACCTATAATGTCATATAACGCCTATTCAACGGATACAAGATTCGGAAAGGCTGAGGAGCATATAAAAAGAATAGAAGAATTATGTGGAAGAAATATAATAGCGGATATTTCTTCCGCAGAACCGATAGGGCCAAAGAAGATGACGGATATAATGGTAGTTGCTCCGTGTACGGGAAATACAGCCGCAAAGCTTGCAAATGCCGTTACAGATACACCTGCGGCTATGGCTGTGAAATCTCATCTGCGTCAGTCAAAGCCTGTCCTGATATGTATTGCAACGAATGACGCTCTCGGCGCATCCGCGCAGAATATAGGAAAGCTTCTGAATACAAGACATTTTTACTTTGTACCATTCAGACAGGATGACCCGTTCAAAAAGCCGAATTCACTTGTTGCAGACTTTGACAGGCTCATACCTGCGATGGAATACGCTCTTGAAGGAAAACAGCTTCAACCTGTTTTATGCTGAAAAAAGCGGCAATACAGAATTATCTCTGTACTGCCGCTAAAGCTTTGAGTTTCTGGAACCGAGCTGTTATCAGCTGCTTGCTTTGCTTGTAACGCTGGTCTGACTGCTCGTCTTGCTTTCTTCTTCGGGTACGGTATAGGTCTGGCCGTCAAAAACAGTAACGCTTTCCTTTTCGCCATAGGTATGACCTGTGCCGCTTGTGCCGTCGCTGAATATTATTTTGCCTTTTGTAAGGTCTTCTCTTACGTTATATGTATATTTATTGCCTGTAGACTTAGTCATAAGTTCACCGGGCTTTTCGGCATTCTTCTTGCCGTCCTGCTCAATGTATACATAGACTTGATCCGACCAGCTTGCAGGCTTTTCAAATGTGATAGTTGCTGTCTTGGGTTTAAGTACTCCGCTGGAGAATACATATATAGCAATACCGATAAGTGCTACTACAAGGAGAGCTATAACGACTATCGGTACGATCTTCTGATTGGTGTTTTTCGGAGCTGTTACAACATTTACCTTTGCGCCTCTCAGCTGCTTGCCGTCAAATTTCATAGGCTCGGCCTGTATATTATCCGCACCCTTGAGGATATCCTCTTTCTGACGGTTAGCCTGAGATATAGACTGATCCTCCTTTATCTTTCTCTTGAGGTTATGTACATAAGAATCAGTATCAAAGTTTCTGTCTGTAGGAGACTGCTGCGGCGGAAGATTTTCAAGTCTTTCACCTGTTGCTGTAAACTCGCTTACTTCCTGCTCTATCGGCTGAAGCTCAAGCTTTCCGCCCTGCTGTGGACGCGGACGGCGCTGCGGCTGCGGTCTGCCGGGAGCTTGCTGTGAAGGCCGAGCACCGTTCGGGTCTGTTGACCATTGTCTTGGCTGACGCTGCGGTCTTGGCTGAGGAGCAGGCTGCTGTGTTGGCTGAACAGCGTTGGGGTCTGCCGACCACTGTCTTGGCTGACGCTGAGGCTGAGGCTGAGGAGCAGGCTGCTGTGTTGGCTGAACAGCGTTGGGGTCTGCCGACCACTGTCTTGGCTGACGCTG
>ONVG01000022.1:0-12983 GCA_900321195.1 uncultured Eubacteriales bacterium | reverse complement strand
GGCTGAGGCTGAGGAGCAGGCTGCTGTGTTGGCTGAACAGCGTTGGGGTCTGCCGACCACTGTCTTGGCTGACGCTGCGGTATCGGCTGCTGCTGCGGTATTGGCTGCTGCGGTATAAACGGCTGAGAAGCGTCGGAAACCGGTATTGAAGGAAGTGCATCCGTTACTGCTTCGCCCTGTATGGGTGTAAGCGGAACTGCCGGGGTATTCCTTATCTCATCCATTGTTATCTCATGTTCAAGCTGCATTGGCGGAAGTGAACTGCCGTCCTGCTGCTGTATCGGAGTAAGAGGCACAGCCTCTGTATTTGCTATTGTTGAAAGCGGTACGGGTCTGTCTAACTGCATAGGCGGAAGGAAGCTGCTGTCTGAGCTTTCCGGTATGCTCGGAAGATTATCCATATCGTTTACTTTACCGTTAAGATCTGTCTGAGGTCTTGCTACTGTTTTGTTCTGAAATTTTGCGAAAATACCATTCTGCTGAGCAGCGGCTCTTGCCTGTTCCTGAGCGAGTCTTGCCTGCTCTTCGGCTATTCTTGCCTGTTCGGCTTCAGCTGCAAGCCTTGCTTCCTCGGCTGCTCTTGCCTCTGCTTCCGCAGCGGATTTTGCTTCTTCTTCAGCGCGGAGAGCTTCCTCTGCTTCGAGAAGTTCCTGTTCCATCTGAGCTTTTGACTTACCTTTTGCTATACTGTAACCACAGAAAGGACAATCCTCTCCATTGTTTATTATACGCTGTCCGCAATCCGGACAAGTTGTTACCAATGCCATAGTACAAACTCCTCTGCGTCATTTTTATAAGCCGGTATGCACAATACTCACACTTATATACATATAATTATATATTATTAAATTTCTACAGTCAATATTTTTAAAAAATTTCAGTTTTTTTTATCAAATCATCCAAAAACTGTACTATTTTTTATCCTAAAATATCCAATCGCATATCAACTATGAGCAAAATACAGCAATGAGCCAATCAACTATATATCCGCTTATATTCTCTTTGAGAAATAGGTAATAATAATACAGTAAAAACGCGCCGAGGAAAAGCATTATGACCTCTCTGAGCATAACTCTTACCCATGTTTTGCCGAGTATTCCTCTTATGACCCATATTCCGCCGTGAGAGCTTTTTTTAGAGTTGCAGGCATTGCAGCTTGGCGCAAGATTACGCACATCATTTACATTCTGTATTCCTCTTACGGTGAGCATTCTTCTGTAGAATTTTGAATGGCCTGCTTTATAAACAGGGATGATATGGTCAACTTTTGTTTCAGGGATCCTCATCAGCCTGCCGCAGTATGCACACATATATATATGGCTGCCTAAAATACCCCTTCGCTCCCTGAAAAATCTGTATCGGTATGTCGAGCTTCTCTCCATGCTGTCATCATACAAGCTGTATCTGAGAAGTCTGTGCTGACAAAATTTAACTATTTTTTTTATCTCTGTTTTATTATGGTCTTCGATATGCCGCTGAAAATACTGCATACCATGTGATTTCCTAAAAGAAAAATTCATTTTTTTTAAAAGCCGTCTTTTAAGGAAGAATCTCCTTACAGCTCCCATATATATTCTTACTTTCATATCCATCCTCCGTTTTAAGATAAATGTTTTCAGATAAATATAAATATATTATAACACGCTTTTTTCTGAAATGGAATGTTCAAATGCATAATGATGACAAAAAATACTATTTTTTTACACTGCTTGTACCTTATGTACAAGAAAGTCACACATGTAAACTAAATTATGTGAGAATAGCTTATGCAATACTTACATAGAAAATTGTTGAAATTTATTGTATTTTACTTGTTGACAAAATACAATGTTATGGGTTATAATGTATGGGTATCGTAATGACACAAACCCCTGCCTTAGGGCGGATGGGAGGGAAGATAAATGGCTGAGATCCGTATAAAGGATAACGAATCTCTTGAGAGTGCACTCAGAAGATTTAAGAAGCAGTGTGCAAGAGGCGGTATCATTGCCGAGGTTCGTAAAAGAGAAGCTTATGAAAAGCCTTCTGTAAAACGTAAAAAGAAGTCTGAAGCTGCTCGTAAGCGTAAGTACAAATAAGTTTGTATTTTACACAGAAATTTAAGGATATTTCCGCATTGTCGGTTTTCCGGGTCTGCATGAGCAGACTCGGCTGCGTGTGGAAGTATCCTTTTTGTTTATTTTAAGGAGTGATATCGTGAGCCTGTTAAAACCCACAGTAGCTTTGAGGTCAGTCACGGATATAACCCCCGGACTGCTGAAAAAGCTCGGAACAGACGCTATACTTCTCGATGTTGACAATACTCTTGCTCCGCCTGCTTCACATATTCCGTATGATGGAGTTACAGAATGGATAGACAGCATCAAAAAATGCGGCGTACATATAGTTATATGCTCAAATAATTTCAAAAAAAGAGTAAAGCCTTTTTCTGACAGTCTCGGTCTTGATTGTGTTTCGATGAGCCTTAAACCCCTTCCCTTTGGCTTTAACCGCGCAAAAAGAAAGCTGAGAGAAAAGCCGCAGTCTGTACTTGTCGTAGGCGATCAGATATATACAGACGTACTCGGCGCCAATCTTGCCGGCATGAAATCGATACTTCTCATTCCCCGTGATGAAGAACACGGCTTTACAATAATGCTAAGACGAAAAATGGAAAAGGGCATACGAAAAAAAATCAAACTGCAAAGCGAGGATAAAAACAATGGCGGTCAATGAACCTTACATTATAGATGCTATGGCTATAGACAAAAGCACAAATACTCTTGTAATGCTGATAGCAGACCCTTACACATGGTCGGTACAGGAGCTTGATCATCTGAGAGCCGTACAGAAAAAAATAAACACATACGTTTCTTACATAGAAAAAAAGGGCTACCGCTCACAATACGGAAATGATAAGGAATTTGATAGCTTCCGCATAGAGCTGAAATGCAAATATCAGTACACACGCAGAGGCATTACCGTATTTGAAGCAGGAAAAAAGCAGCTCAAAGAAAGAAATATCGACTTTGTTTATTCAGTCGAAAAAATAAAAGAGGAAAAATGATATGAAGAAGATACTTTTTATTTTAGGTCCGAATCTTAATATGGTGGGTATAAGACACAAGGAAGTCTACGGCACGGAAACAGCCGAAAGCATAAACAGAACCGTTGAAAAATGGGCTGAAGAGCTTGGTCTGGAGCTTGAAATATATCAGTCCAACCACGAGGGCGATATTATAGACAAGATCCATTCCGCTTACGGAAACAAGGACGGTATAATGATAAACGCAGGCGCGCTGACGCATTACAGCTATGCTCTCCGTGATGCTATTGAGGCTGTACATATCCCGACGGTAGAAACTCATATGTAAAATATATATGCCCGCGAGGAATTCCGACATAAGTCTGTTATATCCGCCGTGTGTGCCGGCTCAATAGCAGGCTTCGGCAAAAACAGCTATTATCTCGGACTGAATGCCCTTCTCGGTATTCTCTTTTAAGGAGATGTTATCATAATGAACACAAGGATATCATCATTAATATCTCTGCTGCCTGAAAATGCAGATGCAGCTGTTATAATCTCAAACGAAAACAGACGCTATTTTACAGACTTTGTTTCATCACTCGGCTATCTTATCGCCACAAGAGAAAAAGCATATCTCCTTGTTGATTCAAGATATGAAGAAGCCGCAGGAAAGCAGGCTAAAAACTGTACGGTTGTTCCTTTCAGAAAGCTTGGTGATTCGTTCGGCGATATAATAGAACGGCATAAAATAAAAACAGTACTTCTTGAAGGCTCTGCTTTTACATTGAATGATGCAGCAGGCATAGACAAGATACTTTCAGCTCATGGAGCTGCTTCTGTAAAAACAAAAGCGCTTGACGATATAATATGCAGGCTTCGTATAATAAAGACCGCCGATGAAACAGAAAAAATGATGAAAGCCCAGCACATAACAGAAACTGCTCTTAAAGCCGTACTCAGAAACATCAAGGAAGGCATGACCGAAAAGGATATAGCCCTCGACCTTGAATTCATAATGAGAAAAAGCGGCGCGGAAAGCGTTTCATTCGACCTTATAGCGCTTGCAGGCGAAAATACATCAATGCCTCACGGGGTACCTTCGCAAAGACGGATAAAAAGGGGAGACCTTTTGCTTTTCGATATAGGCGCAACAGTTGACGGCTATCACAGCGACATGACAAGGACGTATGCATTCGGATTTGCAGGCGACAAGGTAAAGCGTGTATATGACACTGTACTTCATGCCCAGCTTGCTGCTCTTGCCGCCGTACACAGCGGCGCAAAATGCTCTGATATAGACCGCGCAGCAAGGGAATATATAGACAATGCCGGTTATCAGGGACTTTTCGGTCATTCAACAGGTCACGGTGTAGGACTTGAGATACACGAATCTCCTTCGGTATCACCGAATAATGACTTTGTACTTCAGAGCGGTATGGTAATAACTGTTGAGCCGGGAATATACATTCCGGGAGAGTTCGGCATACGCATAGAAGATATGGTAGTTGTTACAAATGACGGATATATAAACTTTGCATCCCTGCCGAAAGAGCTTACTGTTATTTGACAAAAGAGCGTTTTGATTTTGCTCTTTTGAATTTTTTAAAAACTTCCATATTATGAAACAGTCCGTGACAAGCCTTTTGAGCTTATCACGGACTGTTTGATAATTATGCATTACGAATTATGCATTATGCATTATGAATTTTTCAAGCTTTTCCTACTGAACCGAAAAGCTCCATTTTCTCTTTAACTGTTGCTTTGATAGCTTCAAAGCCGGGAGCCAAAAGCTTTCTTGGGTCGAAGCCCTTGCCCTGAAGGTCTTTGCCTGCTTCGATGTACTTTCTTGTTGCTTCCTGGAATGAAAGCTGGCACTCTGTATTAACGTTTATCTTTGAAACGCCGAGAGATATAGCCTTCTTTATCATGTCAGCCGGTATGCCTGTGCCGCCGTGGAGAACGAGAGGCATTTCACCTGTCTTTGCCTGTATAGCATCAAGTGTCTCGAATGAAAGTCCCTGCCAGTTGTCAGGATATTTGCCGTGAATGTTGCCTATGCCTGCTGCGAGCATGTCAACGCCGAGATCTGCGATTATCTTGCACTCTTCGGGATCTGCACATTCGCCCATACCAACAACGCCGTCTTCTTCGCCGCCGATAGAGCCGACCTCACACTCGATGGAAAGACCAAGGTTGTGAGCTACGTTAACGAGTTCCTGTGACTTTGCAAGGTTCTCCTCGAAAGGATAGTGTGAGCCGTCGAACATGATGGAGCTGAAGCCTGCCTTTATGCACTTGTAGCAGCCTTCATATGTACCATGATCAAGGTGGAGAGCTACGGGAACAGTGATGTTGAGTTCCTCTATCATAGCCTTTACCATAGCTGCAACTGTCTTGAAGCCTGTCATGTACTTGCCTGCGCCCTCAGATACACCGAGGATAACAGGAGAGTTGAGCTCCTGTGCTGTAAGAAGTATAGCCTTTGTCCACTCAAGATTGTTGATGTTGAACTGACCTACTGCATAGTGACCTGCCTTTGCCTTTTTGAGCATTTCTGCTGCGTTTACTAATGCCATTGTAAATCACACTCCGGAATTAAATTTTAATTTGTATATGATACCTTTAGGTTCATATACAGCTATAAATATTATACAATAAAAATTTTGAAATATAAAGAGTCTTTTTATATTTTTTGTAAATATTTTTGCATCATTATAAATTGTTGACTTTAAATTTCTTGTGTATTATAATTTTTATATGAGCAGTTAAAAAAATAAATGTCTTATCGGGGTGATATCAATGGAGCTTAACAAGAAAACAATGGTTCGTATATTCTGTCTTGCGATAGGTGTGATACTTGTATATCTTGCGCTGGAGCATATGAACCTGGTGTTCTCTTTCATCTACTGGATGCTGGGGATAATGACTCCTTTTATAATTTCGGGAGTTGTGATATTCCTGCTTAACGTGCCGTTGAAGGAGATAGAAAAACATCTTTTTCGGCCTAAAAACGGAAAGCCTGTAAGCAAATTCAAGGAAAACGCAAGACGGCCTATAGCTATAGTATTGTCTATGGCGATATTTATAACTATTATAGCTGTCTTTCTTATAATAATCATACCTGAAATAACCAAGAGCCTTACAACAATTGCCGAGAGTATACCTACTGTCGTTCAGAACATACAGAAATGGCTGAATGAGATAAGCGAACAGAATGATATGATAAAGCAGATAGTGGAGAGCCTGTCTATAGACTGGAAGTCCTTAACCGATACCGCTGTCAACTTCCTTAAAAATAACGGTACAAATCTTGCTTCATCTGTGATAGGTATAGTTACATCGCTTATAAGTACTGTAGTAAATGTGTTCCTTGGAATAGTGCTTGCAATATATGTTCTTATGAGAAAGGAAAAGCTTTCCTCTGATGTCAAAAAGTTCGTATATGCAGTTTTTCCGCTCAAAACTGCTGACTTTATTGCAGAGGTAGGTCATCTTACAAATAAGTCTTTTTATAACAGCATTACCGGTCAGATGATAGAATGTCTTATAATCGGTACCCTTACCGCGCTCGGAATGACGCTGTTCGGATTTCCTTATGCTGCGCTCGGCGGAGTCGTAGTCGCTATAATGTCATGGATACCCATGTTCGGTATAGGTATAGGTACAGCTATAATGGGCATTCTTCTCCTTACGGTAAATCCGATGCAGGCATTGTGGTTTGTGCTGTATATGGTAATACTCCAGCAGATAGAAGGCAATCTTATATTCCCCAGAGTAGTAGGTTCAAAAATAGGTCTTCCGCCTATCGTGCTTATTGCCGCTATCGTACTTTTCAGCGGATTTTTCGGAATAATAGGTCTTCTTGTCAGCGGCCCTGTTACATATGTCATATATACTCTTGTCAGAAGATTTGTATATCTCAGAATAAAGCAGAGAAGTATACCCAAAAAGAAATACGAGGCAAGATATGACGAGCAGGATGAGTATGAGGATGAAGTGTATGAGCTCCAGAAGGAGATAGATGGCATTGACGAGGATGAGGAAACCAAGAAAAGTGCTATAAATGCCGTTGTTGAGGCTGTAAGAACCAAAGCCGAAACAAGAGGCAAGAACGGAAAAAGAAGACGCAAGTCATAAATAAGTAATGTAAAAAGGTGCGTCCGTGACGTACCTTTTTATTTATGGAAATTGTAATAAAATTTCAAAAAAAGGATTGTAATTATATAGTGAATTGTGTTAAAATCAATAATATATGGAAATGTTTATGGAGGTGCAGCAGTGCGTGGTTTAAAAAGAATGCTTGGCTGTATTATGGCGGTAATGACTATATTAGGAGGAAACGGTGTAATGGTAAAGGCTGTAGAAGAGAAAAATGAAACGGCAGTAAAATATGCACATGAGCTTGATGCTCAGGCTTATACGGGAAAGGATCTTGGCGCAACTTATACAAAAGAAGCTACTGTGTTCAAAGTATGGGCTCCGAGTGCATCAGGTGTTGCAGTAAAGCTCTACGCAACGGGCAGCAGTGAGGAAGCAGGCGCGCAGGATATCTCTACAACTATAATGCAGAAAGGCTCAAACGGCGTATGGAGCGCAAGAGTAAACGGAGATAAGAAAAACTGTTATTATACATATCTTGTGACTGTTAACGGTGTTACAAGAGAAACGGCAGATATATATGCAAAGGCGGCAGGCGTTAACGGAAACCGCAGCATGGTAGTAGACCTTGCGGAAACAGATCCTGACGGCTGGCAGAATGATAAGCATGTACTTTATGATGACCAGACAGATGCGGTCGTATGGGAAGTCCACGTAAAGGACTTTTCAAGCAGCGAGGTATCGGGAGTGTCTCTTAAACACAAGGGCAAATATCTTGCATTTACGGAAAAAGGCACATCTATAGACGGCAAGGGAGAATATTCTACATGTATAGAATATCTTAAAAAGTTAGGTGTTACGCATGTGCAGCTTTTGCCCGTTTATGACTATGCAACAGTTGATGAGTCGGATACAGAGGCTGACAGCTTCAACTGGGGATATGACCCGAAAAATTATAATGTTCCCGAAGGCTCTTATTCTACAGACCCGTTTCACGGCGCTGTAAGGATAAAGGAGTTCAAACAGATGATAATGGCGCTGCATAATGCAGGGATAGGCGTTATCATGGATGTTGTTTATAACCACACATTTACAGGCGAGGGAAGCTGGTTTGAAAAGACGGTTCCGGGTTATTACTACCGCATGAATGCAGACGGCACATTCAGCAACGGTTCAGCCTGCGGCAATGAGACCGCAAGCGACCACCTTATGTACAGAAAGTATATGATAGATTCTATCCTTTACTGGACAAATGAGTATCATATAGACGGATTCCGTTTTGACCTTATGGGAGTGCATGATATCACGACCATGAACGAGATACGCAAGGCGCTTGACACTAACGTAAAAGACGGCTCAAAGGTAATAATGTACGGCGAGCCCTGGACTGGCGGACCGCTTGCTACAAAAGAGCTTACGGCAGTAAAGGCTAATATCAGAAAGCTTTCTGAGCGTATAGGAGCATTCAATGATGATTACCGCGACGCGGTAAAGGGTCATGTTTTCAACGGCCTTGACAAGGGCTTTATACAGAACGGCAGCGGCAAGACAAATCTTCAGGCAGCCATAACTGCGAATACTATAAATAACCAGTGGGCAAATCAGCCGTCACAGGCTATTGCATATACCTCCGCTCACGATAACTTTACATTATATGATAAGCTTGTCATTTCCGTAAAGAATGATATGAGCTATGCGGAAAGAGATGAACAGCTTGTCGATATGAACAGGCTGGCGGCTGCGCTTACGCTTACATCTCAGGGAATAACCTTTATGCAGGCAGGCGAGGAATTTGCAAGAACAAAGTACGGCGATGAGAACAGCCATGCATCTTCAACAGAGGTAAATCTTCTTGACTGGGAGAGAGCAAGCGAATTCCATGACCTTGTTTCATACTATTCAGGTCTTATCGAGATAAGAAAGCATTACAAGCCTTTCAGGGACAGCACAATGACATCTGCAAAGCTTGTTGATTTTGCCGATACAGACACAGGAGTTGTTGCATATACGCTTGAAAATGCGCTCACAAAGGATAAGGAATGGAAAAATGCTGCTGTTATCGTAAACGCAAACGAGGAGGAAAAGACTGTCGAGCTTAAAGCGCCGTCAGGAAAAACTCTTCCTTCCGAATGGACGATAATCGCCGATAAATACGAGGCGGGTCTTGAAAGTCTCGGAACTGTCAGCGGAAATACAGTCAAGATACCTGCGCGCTCAGCTATGGTGCTTGCAGACAGTGAAAGCTTCAAGCGTCTTGCTTTAAGCTCCGATAAGTGTGCTGTAAGAGTTGAGTATAAGGATGCCGACAGCGGTGAAGTGATATCCAAGAGGGTGTACAAGGGCAGCGAGGGTGATTCTTATAAAGTCAGCAGGAATGACTCGCTCAATACAGACTATGACTTTGTGCGTGTAGAGGGCAGCGAAACAGGAAAATTTACAAAAGATGCTCAGACAGTAACATATTACTACAAGAAATTCAGCGGCAAGGTCGTTACGCTCAATGTAAAGTATCTCAAAGAGGCAAACAAGATGCTCAGCGGCAAGGATGAAGAAGTTGCATCAGGAACTTCCAAGAGAATAAGAGAGGGCAGCGATTACAGCGCGGCTGTCAAGGTAGTAAGCGGATATGAAACAGACATGTCGAAATTCCCTGCAAATGCTGTAGGCAAGGCAGGAAATGAGGATATAAACGTAACTTATTATTATAAGCCTGTTGAGAACAGTGATCTTGTACTTCATTACCGCAGCACAAAGGGCTGGAGTGATGTATTCGCATACGTATACAAGATGGGCGACGAAAAGACTGAGTATACCGATAAAAAGGGCGATAAAATGCAGCCTGACAGCGAGCTTGGTGCTGGCTGGTATAAGCTTTCAATAAAGGATATAGGCAGCCGTGATGATATCTATGTTATTTTCAGTGACGGCAAGGAAAATACTGATGATTATTTCGGAAATAACGGCTGCAAGGTACACGGTGAAGTATGGATAGACGGCATAAATGCAAGCTTTACCGGGAAGGTCAATGTAATACACATAAGCACTGACGGAAATGTTCTGAAAACAGAAGTGCTTTCGGGAAAGACCGGTGAGAAGTACACGAGTAAAGAGGGAAGCTTTGAAAATATGCAGCTTTCGGCTTCTACCGGAAATACGTCGGGTGAATTCAGTGATGTTCCTGTGTATGTAATATATGAGTATGAGGAGAAGGCTTCAAAAGTTTCCGAAAATAATGAGACGAAAAAGAAGATAGCCGGCATACTTGGCATAACGGCGCTTGTAACAGGAGCAGCGGCAGTTTCGGCAGCGATACTGAGAAAAAAGAAAAAGAGACACTGAAATAACAGGCACGGTAAATTTGCTTACCGTGCCTGAGCTTATTATATTATAATTTTGGCTGAAATTTTACGGAAAAATAAATGCTTTAGGAATAATACGGGTTTATGAACGGCGTGATAAGGTCGGTTATGAATATTACGGCGGCTATCATTAATATAAAGAATATTATGAACATCAGTGATGACAGAAAACGCTTTCCCGGTGTTTCCGGCAGCAAAGAGTCTTTTTTGCGCTCTTCTTTCAGTCTGGCTTCGTCTTCTTCCGAAAGCTCTTCGGCTTCGTTTATCGCGCCTATCCCTATAAGCAGGTCGTTTGCTTCGGTATAGTATCCTAAAGGCACTTTTATCGTGCAGTTTTCGGGCGGGGCAGAGTTGAGTATCTGTATTCCTGTGTCCTTTTCCGCTTCCTGAACGGTGAATGGTATCTTGCTGTCAGTCAGCGCAGCTTTTATGCGCTCAAGCTCAAATCCGTTTGCTGTAACTATGTTTACAGGTGAATATTGATTTGGGTCGCTTATCAGCTTTCTTGAACATTTCGAGCAGCTTTGCATGTCCTCGTTTTTGAATATCCTTTTGCAGTGTGTGCAGTATTTCATTTCTTTACCTCGTTCCTGTTTTTAGTACCTTTTATGCTATTATACTATAATATATTTTTTTGCCTATAATGTCAAATATTATTGCCCAATATAAGTGAATGTTTTTCTTTTTTGATACAAAAATAACCTTTATGTTTCAAATTTGTACAGGAAATATAAGGGCAATAATAAAAAAAGTTATGATTCTGTAATAATTTTTTTGTTATAGTTTACAATTTTGTAACTCTGAAAATGGACTGTTTGCATAAATGATAAAAAGAATTTTTTGTTTTAAGTCGATTTTTTGAAAAATTTTTCGTTAAAATATCCAAAAAAATGAACTCTGTCAAAATAAAAGAATAAATATCAAATACTTTGTGCTTGATTTTTTTTGATTTGGGTTGTATAATCTATAACAAAAGTACCTATGAGTGCTTTATAAAATCAATTTTCAGGAGGAAGATTTACATGCAGACTAAGAAAATTCTTGGTATAGCTCTTGCAGCCGCTCTTGTTGGCTCAATGGCTACTGTAGCAGTATCCGCTCGTGAAGCAATGGATGACAGCGAAGTTGCAACATACTTCGACAATCACACGATCGGTATTGTTGGTTCAATGACAGGTTGGGGCTCAGAACCCGATATTCCTATGTATCGTGCAGCTGAAGATTCAGCTATATATGTAGGTGTTGTTCAGGATCTTGATGCAGGCAGCTACGACTTTAAGGTTCGTGCTGACAGCGCATGGGATGACAGCTGGGGTGTTTATGAGGCAGATTACGACCGTACATTCAACAGCCAGACAAACTGCCATGTTGATATAACAGAGGACGGCACAGATCTCTTCGTAATTCTTGATGCTCTTGGCGAAGACGGTAACGTATGGCCTGTATCTTTCGGTACTACAACAACAGATACAGCTACTGAGTATGGTATCGTTGGTTCAATGACAGGATGGGGCGAGCAGCCTGACGTTGTAATGTATAAGACAGATGGCGGCGTTGTCGGAAAAATAAAGGTTTCAGCAGGCGATTATGAGTTTAAGGTTCGTAAGGACAGCGCATGGACTGACAGCTGGGGCGCTTATGAGGCTGACTATGACAGAACATACAACAGCCAGACAAACTGCAAGCTCTCTGTTACAGAGGATACAACAATCATCGTATTACTTAACACATTAGGTGAGGATGAGGAGCTTTGGCCTGTATCATACATGTACTACGGTGCAGACGGTAAGGTAACTATAGTTAACACAGGTAAAGTTGAAGAGCAGGAGCCTGTTGGTGAGCCTTCACCCTATGGTATCGTTGGTTCAATGACAGGATGGGGCGAGCAGCCTGACATTCAGATGTATTACAACGATGACAATACAGCTGTTATCGGTAAAGTAACATTTGAGCCCGGCAGCTATGAGTTCAAGGTTCGTAAGGACAGCGCATGGACTGACAGCTGGGGCGCTTATGAGGCTGACTATGAAAGAACATACAACAGCCAGACAAACCTTTCTTTCACTTGCGAAAATACAACTACAGTAACTGTATTGCTTGATATGAGCGGCGATGATGAGGAACTTTGGCCGATCTCCTATGCATACAGAGCAGGCGGCGACGACAGCGAGCTTGCTGATATGGTATATGTATACACAGGTAAAGAAGAAGAACAAGAGAGCTCAGTGCCTTCAGATGTTTCAGAAGTTTCAGATACTTCAGAAGTTTCAGAAGTTTCAGATACTTCAGAAGTTTCAGATGCAGAGCCTGAGTATTATGAGTCACAGAAGACAGACTATGTATACTTCGACAACTCACAGACAAAGTGGGACAAAGTATATGCTTACTGGTGGAATTCAGACTTCACAAAGGTAATCGATAAGCTCACAGGCAAGGATTATCCTGAGTTCTATACAGAGGACGGCGCTGGTCAGGCATTTGATAAGTGGTATCCTGGTCAGGAAATGACACAGATCGAA
>ONVG01000220.1 GCA_900321195.1 uncultured Eubacteriales bacterium | reverse complement strand
GATATGGAAGATAGAAATAAAGGTTATATCTTAAATGTCGCATCATCTGCTGCCTTCCAACCAGGACCTCTTATGGCAACATATTACGCTACAAAGAATTATGTAGTAAGTCTTACCGGCGGCATATACGAGGAACTGAAGCGCAAGAACAGCAAGGTAAAAATATGTGCGCTTTGTCCGGGTCCTGTTGATACTGAGTTCAACAAGGTGGCAAATGTCAGCTTTTCATCAAAGCCTCTCAACAGCAGGACAGTGGCATCTCAGGGAATAGACGGTGTTATGGCAGGAAAACTCTATGTTATCCCGTCTGCAAAGATAAAGGCTGTCAAGTTTGCAAAGAGGATATTCTCCGATAAGCTTATGACACAGTTCTGCTATAAATTCCAGAAAAAGAAAAAATACTGAGGTGGAAAAATGCTTACAGTCAGAAACACGGAAGTTATGAATTTTAAAAATGCAATGCGCGGCGCAAGAAATCCCATGAACAGCTGGGACAGGTCGGACAGCTATTTTGATGAAAACGGAAAATATATTCTCGGTGAGAATGACCTTTCTCTTGCAGTCCGTCTTAGAAAGGCAGGAAGCGACCACAGAAAATTTTTAAGACAGATATTTGTATCAATGGACATAACAGCACCTATGTACTGGTGGAAGGAGTTCGATACATATAAAGTTGGCACAGTGGCAAACTCTACAAGCACTATGCATAAGATAACTTCAGCGCCGTTTTCTCTGTCGCAGTTCAGCTGTGACAAAATGGACGGAGCAACGCTTGATGTTATGAAATATGTAATAGAGAAGCTTGAAAATCTCAGACTTCGCTTTCTTGAAACAAAGGACAAGCAGATATGGTATGACATAATACAGCTTCTGCCTTCAAGCTATGACCAGATGAGGACATGTACGCTGAATTACGAAAACCTTATAAATATCTACCACGCAAGGAAGAACCACAAGCTCGACGAGTGGCATATCCTGTGTGACCATATACGCTCACTGCCTTATGCAGAGGAGCTTATAGTCTGCGAATGATGATAATAAACGAATTATAAACGGCGGAAGACTCTCCGCCGTATTTTTTTGTTCTCAAAAAGTATTTCAATTTTGTTACAGATATGAAATATAATGATACGATTTTTTAAGTTTCATATATACGGCTGCTCTTACGCAGAATTTTGTCAAAAAGTCGGATAAAGCCGATTAAATGCGAGACAGCGCGAAAAAAGTGAAAAATATCGGTCGGCATCGTGTTGAAAAGTGTTAAAAAACATGCTTTTTTCAGAAATGAAAAGAGAAGCTTTTACACACGCTGTAATGATTGAAAAGCCGCATAAAATCAGGGAAAATTCGGCTGTACGGGTAAAAATATCCCTCTGATATTGTAAAAAAAAACAAAAAATTCGCAAATTTGTAACTTTTTTGTAATCATATTCTTGCGAATTGCACATACGAAAAATATATAAAAATGAGAATGGCTTAAAAATACATTCTTTTAGTGTGATTAAAAGCTGCTGTTTTGTCAAAAAAGCATAGCTGATTGTGCATGATATACAAAAAAGTTAAAATTTTTTTTTTGACATTACTGATAGAACAGGTTATAATAGCACCATCAACTACAAACCAACTGTGATTACGGTAACGATATGAAAAAGTTACAGATTTTTAATTACAGAAAGTCTAAAGGAGATAAATATTATGGATAATAAAAATAAGAACCGCGCAGGATTAAAAAAGGCTATAGCAGTAGCAGTAATGAGCGCTGTATGCCTTACAGCAGCTGTTTCAGTTACATCAATGACAAAGACTGTAAAGGTAACAGACGGCGATAAAACAACAAGCGTTAGCACAATAAATTCAGATACAGATACTATAATCGAGAAGTCAGGCATCGTTCTTGGCGATAACGACAAGATCGTTCGTACAGATGATGCTGAAAACGGCACAACACTTTCTATCCTCAGAGGTGTTGAGGTAGAGTCAAGCAAGGATAAGTTGGCTGTTAAAGAAAGCGCAGCTTCCGAGTCATTCCTTACAGCAGGCATGAAGCTCTCAAAGAGCGAGGCTGTTTCTCTTGCATCAGCAGTTGAGGCTGCCGAGAAAGAGATAAAGCTTTCAAAGAGAAATATCTCTCTTGATCTCAGAGGCAAGGTATTTGAGAAATCAGTACCGGCAGGCACAGTAAAGGATGCGCTTGAATATCTCAGAGTTGAGCTTGGT
>ONVG01000075.1 GCA_900321195.1 uncultured Eubacteriales bacterium | reverse complement strand
CAAGGTCTTTAATGCGGCATGCACTGTCAAGAAGACTGTATTCGGTATGAACATGCAAATGTACAAAACTCATTTATTCTCCTTTCTCCGCCGGCAAGCAGCTATTCCGCCGGCAAGCTGCCAGTCCTGCCGGTTCCAATTAAATATTATTTTAAAAGCTTGATGCTTTATTTTTTGAAGTACATATATACCTGACATTTTATCATGCCGTTGTAAAGCTTTCTGCGCTTGTCAGCCTGACGCCCGAATATATTTTCAAAGTTGTCGTCAGGACTTATTATGCTGTAGCTCCAGCCGTCCCTTTTTACGAATTTTTCACCCATTATCTTATACAGCTCTCTTGCCTGCTCCATGTCAAGAAGTCTTTCACCGTAAGGCGGATTGCATATCACGGCGGCGCGCTCGTGTGCTTCGTCAAAGTCCTTTATATCACGCTTCTGAACATGTATGCGCTTTTCAACGCCTGCTTTCTTTGCGTTTTCGAGAGTGAGTTCTATTGCCTCATCGTCAATATCATATCCGAAAGCCTGAAATTCCGCATCATGCCTTATCATATCCAGCGCGCGTTCT
Source organism: uncultured Eubacteriales bacterium (assembly GCA_900321195.1). Lineage (GTDB taxonomy): Bacteria > Bacillota > Clostridia > Oscillospirales > Acutalibacteraceae > UBA1213. Next base: position 6,662 of record ONVG01000075.1, on the reverse strand, counting down.
CTTTCGCTGCTCCATACCGATGACGGCGATATCATCCACTTTTCAGCGGCAAAGCTTCTCTTGATACCGGGAGCGATATTCAAAGCTTTAAGCGCAGACTCTATAAGTATCGTACCCGAACCGCAGAACGGGTCTATAACGGTCGAGAATGGTCTTACTCTTGAAATGTCAGCCATAGCTGCGGCAAGAGTTTCCTTTATGGGAGCGGCGGCAGCATTTGCGCGATAGCCTCTTTTATGAAGTCCCTGACCTGACGTGTCAAGCATTATGCTGCACTGGTTTTTCATTATAAGGAATTGTATCTGGTGCAGGCTTCCGCTTTCTTCGAGCCATGATGTATGGTATTTTCTCGAAAGTCTTTCGGCAGCGGCTTTTTTTATTATTTTCTGACATGCGGGAATGCTTGTCAGCTTTGAGTTTACGCTGTGTCCTTTAACAGGAAAAGCTTCCTTTTCTCCGATAAAGTTTTCCCAGGGTATTTTTTTTACGCCCTCGAAGAGATCATCAAATGTATAGGCAGGAAATTCCGCAAGGAGTATCTGTATCCTTTCGGCATACCGTGAGCATATATTTGCTCTTGCAAGTGTGCCCATATCGCCCTCGAATGTAACACGGCCGTTTTCTGCGCATACATTTTCTATTTCAAGACGTTTAAGCTCATCCGCGCATATTCCCTCTATACCGAGCAGGCACGGAGCTGCAAACTTAAATTTTTCCATACTGTTTCCCCTTTTTTAGTGAATAGTGGTTAGTGGTCAGCTCAAAGTTATTTATACCATTATTATTTTATACTATATGGTAAAAAAAATCAATCGCTCAGGTAAATCAATTTTGTCCGGCAGTTACCGAATCAGCTGACTTTGACAAACCGGAAGTATAACTTTTAAATAAAACCTATTTTCTATGAATATATTTTACTGACTATGTTATGAAAGGATATTTTATTATGCTTGATAAATTCATCCCCTTGTGTCAGCATCCTGAACTGCCTACAGGCTGTGAGATAACAGCTCTTGCAATGGTGCTTTATAATTACGGATTTGATGCGGACAAGTGCGAGCTGGCGGAAAAATATCTCGATAAAGGAAAAATAGGGGAAACCGATTTTAATTGTGCGTTTGTCGGAGAGCCTTCGACATCATATTCATATGGCTGTTATGCGCCGGTCATAGTTAATGCTGCAAACAGATTCCTTGAAAGCAAGGCGTCTGAGCTTCGCGCGTGGAATATCAGCGGAAAAGAGCTGAATGAGCTTTTTGAATTTACCGCTATGGATATACCTGTTATGATATGGTGTACTATAGGAATGAAAAAGGGATATTACAGTACCGAATGGGTAATAAACGGCAAAAAGCTCAGGTGGTACGCCTGTGAGCATTGTACGGTGCTTTTAGGAAAGAATGGGGATGAATCCCGTATTGCCGACCCGTATACGGGACGTATAGAAAAATATCGCACAAGCCTTCTTGAAACAAGATATGACGAGCTTTTCCGTCAGTCTGTCATAATTTGCTGATGTGACAGTATCTGATAAAATTCATGATATGTCATTTATTGCCAATTTTGGCTATTTATGATTGTATATGAAGAACTATGGCTGACTTTGCCGCTTAAAATGTTAATAAATAATGAACTTTTGATTAATTATGACTATTTTTGATTATTTGTGCTTGACTTTGAGCAAAAGTATGATATAATTTAATCAGACGTAAGGAACGGGGGTAAAGATATGCTGACACATGAAAGGTATAAAAATATACTCGATTATCTTGCAGAACGTGATGCGGCAACAGTATCTGAGCTTGCAGCGGCAACGGGAACTTCCGAATCGACAATAAGGCGTGACCTTGTGGCTCTCGATAAGGAAGGCAGACTGCGTAAGGTTTACGGCGGTGCGGCAGCAATAAATAAAACAGAGGGAATGAGTGAGGATGAAGTCAGGATAAGAGAGGTTATGATGCCGGAGGAAAAGGAACAGATAGCGTCCTATGCTTCACAACTCATAAATGATGATGATTTCATATATATAGACTCAGGAACTACCACTTCAAGACTTATCGACCATATCAGCGACACGAATGCAACATTCGTTACCAACGGTATAATACATGCTCATAAGCTTCTTTCAAAGGGCTTGAAAGCTTATATGCTCGGCGGCAGGGTGAGGTCGGTAACGGCTTCTGTTGTAGGCTCGGACAGCATAAGAAATATGCTGAAATATAATTTTACCAAAGCATTCCTTGGTACCAACGGAATAGATATAACATCAGGCTTCACAACGCCTGACAGCGATGAGGCAATGCTTAAAGAAAAGGCTATTGAAAAAAGCTTTGCAGTCTTTGTCCTTGCAGACCACAGCAAATTCAGGAGAGTATATCCCGTGACATTCGCGGAGCTTAGAAAATGCTGTATCATAACCGATAAATTGCCGTACAGCGGCTTTTTAGATAAAACAATAATAAGGGAGGTGACAAGATGATATACACACTGACGCTTAATCCTTCTATCGACTATGTTGTTCACATGGATGAGTTCATAGGCGGAATAACCAACCGCACCACATGCGAGGAATATTTCATAGGCGGAAAGGGTATCAACGTATCATGCATACTTGCAGAGCTTGGTATTGAAAGTACTGCTTTGGGATTTACGGCAGGCTTTACAGGCGAGGCTATCGAAAACGGACTCAAAGAGCTTGGCATACGCTCGGATTTCATAAGACTCAAAGAGGGTATTTCAAGAATAAACATCAAGGTAAAGGCTGATAAGGAAAGCGAGATAAACTGTCAGGGTCCTCATATCTCAGAGGAAGAGTTTGAAAAGCTCCTTTCAAAGACAGATAATATAACCGACGGCGATACTATAGTCCTTGCAGGCAGCATACCCAAAACTGTATCGGATGATGCGTATGAAAGGATACTCAAAAGGCTTGAAAACAAAGACCTGCGTATAGTTGTAGATGCAACTAAAAAGCTTCTTCTTAACTGTCTTTCATTCAGACCTTTCCTTATAAAACCTAACCGTCAGGAGCTTTCTGAAATATTCAAGTGTGAAGTGAACAGCGAACAGGAAACTGAGGTTTGTGCAAAAGAGCTTATGAAGATGGGCGCAAGAAATGTTATCGTATCACTCGGCGGAGACGGAGCAGTACTTTTTGCAGAGGACGGCAATACATACCATTCGGGTGTTGTAAAAGAAAAGGTACTCAATACCGTAGGTTCGGGCGATTCGATGGTAGCAGGCTTTATTGCAGGCTATGAGCAGAGCGGAAAATATGATCATGCATTGAAGCTTGGAACAGCATGCGGAAATGCAACGGCATTTTCACTCGGTCTTGCAACAAAAGAGAAGATAATGGATATCTTTAACAGACTTTAAAAAAATTAAAATACAGAGGGGGTATAGTAATGAGAATAACCGATCTTTTGAAACCAAAAGCAATAGAGATAGGCGCAAAAGTCAAGGATAAGGAGGCGGCTATTGAAAAGCTCGTTTCACTGCATGACAAATGCGGCAACCTCAAGGACAAAGCGGAATACAAAAAGGGCATACTTAAAAGAGAGGAAATGGGCACAACAGCGATAGGCATGGAGATAGCAATACCTCATGCAAAGAGCGAAGCAGTAAAAGCGCCTGCACTTTCCGCTATAACTGTGCCTGACGGTGTTGATTACGGTTCTCCTGACGGCGAGCCCTGCAAGCTCATCTTTATGATAGCTGCAACAACAGACGGTGACGTACATCTTGAAGTTCTTGCAAGAATGATGCAGATGCTTATGGATATGGATTTCACCGCAAAGCTTAAAAAAGCAAAGGATGCTCAGGAATTCCTGAAACTCATTGACGAAAAGGAAACAGAAAAATTCCCTGAGGAGTCCAAGAAAGAAGAAGCTAAGAAAGATGATAAAAAGGACAAGAAGCCCGAAACAAAAGCCGCAGCAGGAGATGGCAAAATAAGAGTTCTTGCTGTTACTGCATGTCCTACAGGCATAGCTCATACATATATGGCTGCTGAGGCGCTCAGCAAGGCCGGAGAGAAAATGGGTATCACCATAAAGGTAGAGACCAACGGTTCCGGCGGCGCAAAGAACGTTCTTACTGCAAAAGAGATAGAAGAATGCGACGGTATCATAATCGCAGCCGACAAGAGCGTTGAAACAGCACGATTTGACGGAAAACCCGTATTCTCTACTAAGGTAGCGGACGGCATACATAAGCCGGAGGAGCTTATCAATAAGATAATCAACAAGGAAGCTCCGATATTCCATTCCGACAAGAAAGCTGAAACATCATCTTCAACAGGAAATGAGAGCTTCGGCAGAAGGCTTTACAAGCACCTTATGAACGGCGTATCTCATATGCTCCCGTTCGTAGTTGCAGGCGGTATATTCATAGCTATAGCATTCCTTATTGATGCGGCATGCGGCGTTGAAGCGGCAGGAAACAGCGCATTCGGTACTGTAAATCCTGTTGCCGCATGGTTCAAGACGATAGGCGGATATGCATTCAACTTCATGCTCCCGCTGCTTGCAGGATTTATTGCAATGTCGATAGCCGACAGACCCGGTCTTCTGGTCGGTATAGTAGGCGGTCTGCTTGCATCAAACGGCGCAACATTCGCTGACCCAGGCGCAAAAAGCGCTGTACCGTCAGGCTTCCTCGGCGCACTTCTTGCAGGTTTCCTTGCAGGCTTACTGATGAAACTCTTTGAGCAGCTCTGCGAAAAGCTTCCGGCTGCGCTTGAAGGCATAAAGCCTGTCCTTATCTATCCTTTGGCAGGTCTCGGAATAGTCGGCGTTATGATGTGCGCTGTCAATCCTGTTATGGCTGTTATCAATACAGGTCTTAACAACGGTCTTACATGGCTCAGCGACCATAATCTCGGCATACTCTTGGGATGCATACTCGGCGCTATGATGTCAATAGATATGGGCGGTCCGTTCAACAAGGCTGCTTATGTATTCGGTACAGGTATGCTCACAACAGCAGCAGGTACGGCAGATCCGGCAGTACAGCAGGTATGCTATCAGGTAATGGCATCTGTTATGATCGGCGGTATGGTTCCGCCTATAGCTATAGCACTTTCAACAACGATATTCGGCAAATACTGGACAGCAGATGAGCGCAAGAACGGTATTGTAAACTTCATCATGGGTCTTTCATTCATCACAGAGGGTGCAATACCTTATGCAGCATCTTATCCGCTGAAAGTCATTCCTTCATGCGCGCTTGGCGCAGCAACAGCAGGCGCACTTTCATGGGCATTCGGCTGTACTCTTATGGCACCTCACGGCGGCATATTCGTAATCGCAACTATCGGACAGCCGATCCTCTATATTCTGGCACTTCTTATAGGCGCTGTAGTAGGCGCACTTATGCTGACACTTCTCAAAAGCATAGGCGCTGATAAGAAAAAATAATAATTAATAATCAACAGCAAACCAAAAATAAATTTTAAAGGAGATAATATTATGGTATCAAAAGTATTAACAGTTCCGAACGCACAGGGTTTCCACATGAGACCGGCTTCAGTATTCGCAAGCGCAATGGCTAAATATAGCTGCACTGTAACTATCAAGTTCAACGGCAACAGCTACAATGCAAAGAGCGTACTCAATCTTATCGCAGCATGTATGAAGTGCGGCAGCGAGATAGAGCTTATCTGTGACGGTGACGATGAACAGCAGGCTCTTGATGAAGGCGCAAAGATGATAGAGGACGGATTCGGAGAATAATTCGTGATCAATGCATTCAGATGCTTCTGAAAGATATTTGAGACCGGCAGCTTGCCGGCGGAGGTGAAACTACATGATAAAAGGTATTGGAGTATCGGGCGGTGTAGGCATCGGAAAGGTGCTGCTCGTTGAGGAGCATTCTCTCGAATACACGCCCACTCAGGTAACGGATGTCGAAGCCGAGATAAAGCGTATGCATGATGCTGTTGATGTATTCTGTGAGAATACTAAGGTGCAGGCAGATGCGCTCAGGGTAACGGCGGGCGAAAAGGAAGCCGAGATAATGCTTGGCCATCTCACTATCGTAAACGATCCGTTCCTTATCGGAGAGGTAGACAAGCTCATAACAGCAGGTCAGTGCGCCGAAAGCGCATTTGAAACTATGAGCGATATGTTCATACAGATATTCTCATCCGCTGATGATGATGTTACAAAACAGAGAGCTGCTGACGTGAGAGATGTAAAGACGGGAGTTCTCAGCGTACTTTTAGGAGTAAGTCAGGTAAAGCTCAGCGAAGCGCCGGCAGGTACAGTGCTTTGCGCAAAGGAGCTTACACCGTCAATGATAGCCGAGATAAAAAAGGAGAACATTGTCGGCATACTTACGGAAACAGGAAGTACTACTTCACACAGCGCAATACTTGCAAGAGTGCTTGAGATACCGGCAGTTATGAGTGTGCCGGATATAATGACAGCCGCAAAGAACGGTGATGAAGTCATAGTTGACGGCAGCAAGGGCGATGTTATACTTTTGCCGGACAGCGCTCAGCTTGAATGCTATACCGCAAAGCGCGAGAAGCTTATACAGGAGCGCAGAGAGCTTGAAAAGTACCGCGGAAAGACAACAGCATCGGCAGACGGAACAGTATATGAGCTTGTGTGCAATATAGGAAAGCCGGATGATGCAGTAAAGGCTATGGAGTTTGA
>ONVG01000051.1 GCA_900321195.1 uncultured Eubacteriales bacterium | reverse complement strand
CAGTTACACCCTCGACTGCAAGTCTGAGATTGCCCTTGTAATTTGCAAAGAGTATCGAAAATGACGTCAGCATTATATCATCCGGCGTATCTCTGCTCACTCTTGCAAACGCCTGACTGTCGGTTATTACCATTTTCGGTTTTTTTGAAAGTGAGTTTAAAGCTGATACAAGCTCTGTATCCTGTGTTACAACAGTATAGGCATGGTGGTCTATTATATCACGGATAGTCTGCTGCTGCGGAAGTATGAGTCTTCCCTTCGGCGCTGATTCGTCTATCGGCACTACAAGCACAACAAGGTCATCCTTTTCAAGCATATCCGATACGATATGCTTTTTGTTTTCCTCCGGCTTCGCAAGTCTTGCTATAAGCTCTTTCAGCTCGTTTATATTAGTGCCGTTTTCTGCGCTTACGGATATCTCGTTCTCACTGCTTATACCGCAGCCGCTTATATCCGATTTATTATATACTATAACATAAGGTATGTTCTTTTGCTTTATCTTTTCGATAAGCATGATATCCTCGTCCGTTTTTCCGACGGCGGAATCTATGACGACGACTGCAACATCCGTCTTATTGAGCATCTGATAGCTTCTTTTTACTCTCAGAGAACCAAGCTCCCCTGTATCGTCTATACCCGGAGTATCGACTATAACAACAGGACCGAGCGGCAGAAGCTCCATAGCTTTAAGGACGGGGTCTGTCGTTGTGCCGAGAACATCTGAAACGATAGCTAATTTCTGCCCTGTGACAGCGTTGACTATACTTGATTTTCCTGCATTTCTTCTGCCGAAAAAAGAAATATGCACTCTGTCGGCAGACGGTGTTGAATTAAGGCTCATTATATCTCTCCTTGTTTCAGAAACGGAAGTCACGCTTGCCTTGTGTCTTTATTTCGTCAAGATATTCGATAGCTCTCTGACGGCGCTTTTCATCCGGTACATTGAGTATCTCACGGGCAATAAGCTCTTCGCCTATCTTCTTGGTTTCGGGCGATGCATAGTCTGTGAGGAATTCCTGCAATGTCATAAGCGCATTCGGGTGACAGCAGTTCTGTATCTGTCCTACCTTGCAGAGTGCCATAAATCTGTCGCCTGTTCTGCCCTCTCTGTAGCATGCCGTACAGAATGACGGGATATATCCCTTTTCCATGAGCCAGCGTACTACCTCGTCAAGAGAACGCTGGTCTGATACGTCAAACTGCTCTGTATCGTGAGGTCTTTCTTCGGCTGTATAGCCTGCATATCCGCCTACGGATGTTCTTGAGCCGCCCGATATCTGTGAGATGCCGAGACCCATTACCTTAGCGCGGCACTCTTCGCTCTCTCTTGTGGAGATTATCATTCCCGTGTACGGTACAGCTATGCGGATACATGCGATTATCTTTGCAAATGTATCGTCATCTATGCCGTTGTCGAATACTGACGGGTCAATATCCGATGCGCGCTTTATTCTCGGTACGCTTATGGTATGCGGTCCTACGCCGTGTACCGCTTCAAGATGCTCTGCATGCATGAGTATTCCTGCAAACTCGTATTTGTAAAGCTCCAGTCCGAAAAGTACTCCGAGTCCTACGTCATCTATTCCGCCTTCCATTGCTCTGTCCATTGCTTCGGTATGATATGCATAGTTATGCTTGGGTCCTGCCGGATGAAGTCTTTCATAGCTCTCCTTGTGGTATGTTTCCTGGAACAGTATATATGTTCCGATGCCTGCATCATGGAGCTTCTTATAATTTTCAACTGTAGTTGCGGCTATATTTACGTTTACACGTCTTATAGCGCCGTTCTTGTGCTTTATGCTGTAGATAGTATTTATGCAGTCAAGAATATACTCTATAGGATTGTTTACAGGGTCTTCGCCGCTCTCTATAGCAAGCCTTTTATGTCCCATATCCTGCAAAGCTATTACTTCCTGCTTTACTTCCTCCTGTGTGAGCTTCTTTCTGGGTATCTCCTTGTTCTGATAATGATAGGGACAATATACGCACTTGTTTACACAGTAATTTGAAAGGTAAAGCGGAGCGAACATTACTATCCTGTTTCCGTAGAATGCTTCCTTTATCTCACGGGCAAGAGAATACATCTTTTCCGTAAGCTCAGGGATATCACACGCAAGAAGTACGCTTGCTTCCCTGTGGGTAAGTCCTGCGCATTCCACTCCCCTTTTTGTCTTTTTCGGCGCAGCCTTTTCAAGTATCTGCTCAATAAGCTCACGGTTATGCTTGTTTTTCTCAGCATAATCGAGGGTTTCGAGTATTTCCTCATGGTTGATAAATTCCTCAGCCTTTAACGATCTCATATCATAAGCCATTGTATATTACTTCCTTTCAGAATTTTTAAAATTCAAGCAGTCGCCTCTGCTGACTGCAATATCATAGCCGATAGCCTTCATCCGCATTTCAAGACATTTTCTGCACTCGGCGGCTTCATCACCTGTGCATATCTTGTTGTCATACAGCAGATATTTTTTCCTGACGTCAGACGGCGACAAGTTCGGCATAACTACATTTGCGCCTGCAAGTATACCCTTTTCCCTGCCGAGAGCGTCTATCGTTCCGAGAGCAGTAGTTGCAGGTATCAGCGCATAAGGGAGAGTCAGTCTTAAAAGTCCCAGCATGAAAAGCGTAAGCTCAAGAGTTCCGTTTTTCTTGTCTGCAAACGGCGTGTCATGCTGTGAGATAAACGGTCCTATGCCGACCATCTGAGGCTGAAGCTCTTTTATATATATCATGTCATCCGCAAGGTTCTCAGCCGTCTGATAAGGCGAGCCGACCATAAAGCCGCAGCCCACCTGATAGCCGATATTTTTAAGGTCTTCAAGACAGCGTTTTCTGTTGAGCGCTGACATCTCCTTCGGGTGAAGCTTTGCATAATGCTCATTATCAGCCGTTTCATGCCTTAAAAGATACCTGTCTGCGCCTGCGTCAAAGTAGGCTTTATAGCTTTCATAGCTTTTTTCTCCGACAGAAAGCGTCAGGGCGCAGTCGGGATATCCCGACTTTATCGACTTTATTATATCAAGCATTCTTTCATCCGTAAAATAAGGGTCCTCTCCTCCCTGAAGCACGAATGTGCGAAATCCGAGCGCATAGCCCTTTTCACAGCATGAAAGTATCTCGGACTTTGAAAGCCTGTATCTTTCGGCGTTCCTGTTTCCGCATCTGAGTCCGCAGTAAAGACAGTTGTTTTTGCAGTAGCTTGTAAACTCTATAAGTCCTCTTATATAAACATCCCTGCCGTAATTTTTTATGCGGACATTCCTTGCCTTTTCAAAAAGATATTCCGATATCTCACCGTCAAAATTTTCTATGAGAAATGCATATTCCTCTTTTGAAAGCACGGTGTTTTTTTCAAGCTTGTCTATAAGACTTTTCATGATCTCAGCTTTTTGAACAGACGACCTTTGAGCTTATGCCGTCAAGCATGCCTATTTTCCCCGAAAGAGTATTGATGATATCGGCAGGCGCATCAAGCACTATGCTTATAACATTGATATCCTTTTTCTTGTAAGGGATGCCCATTCTTCCGATGATATAGCTGCTGTATTTGTGCAGCAGCTCATTGAGCTTGTCGGTGGAGTCGCTGTTTTCAACGATTATTCCGATAATAGAAACCTTTTCTTCCATAGTAAAAATCTCCTTTGTAAAAAAATAAAATCCCGCGCCTGAAAAAAGGCACGGAAAAATAAACATGTTATTTTGTATCGAGCCTTTCGCATCAGAATCATACTTCTGCGTCAGAAAACGAGTATGGATATAAAAAGCTTTCGGCACAGCACTGAGCTTTTGCTTCAAGCCTTATATATTATACCACAAATAAAAAAATTTTCAATATGTTATCTGATTATTATTTATTTTCTAAAATATTATTGACCGATATATCGATCAGCAGTATAATGTACTCAATAATATTATAATAATACGGAGGAGTTTTCAGTGAAAAAAATAATAACGCTCTCTATCATACTCTCACTTGCTGTCGGAACACTTGCGGGATGTTCGTCAAACGGCAGTCAGGAAAACAAACAGGAAAACAACAGCGCACAAAACAATGCCGCGGCTCAGTCGGCAGGAAGCTTGTCGGGTACATTCACCATGACAAGCTATATAAAGGACGGTGAACCTGTAGACCTCTCGGACAACAATTCAAAGGGACTCTACACAACGCTTGAGCTTAAAGAGGACGGCACAGGCGTTTATGACTTCTTCGGAATAAAGTCCGATGTTACCTATGACAGCCAAAGCATAAATCTGAGCGGCGCAAAGTCAGCATACACTGTTTCGGGAGATATAATCACGATAACAAGCGGCGCTACGACTATGGTATTCAAAAAAGGCGCTCAGAATGCTTCTCAGACTCCTGCCAACAGCTCTGAGCCGTCAAAAACAGATAACAGTGTTCCTGACGCATCGTCAGCCGAGCCTGTTCAAACAAATGCGGACAGCAAGGTAAGCATCAAGTCCGGCGAATGGACAAATATCGAGTGGGAAACATATACCGACCCGAACGGCTATTTCTCGCTCGAAAAGCCAAAGGGCTGGGAAGTAGAAGCAGTTGACGGCAAGTCAAACGGAAAATTGTTCGGCCTGCAGCTTACTGTAAGAACTCCCGACAAAACTCAAGGCGTAAATGTCCTTGACTTTATCATAATACCAAAGAATAACCTTTCGGAGCCTACCATTGAAGCAATGTATAAGGGACTGTTTCAGAGTGCGTCAGAATGGAACGTGCTTGAAACAACTGTTCCCGATTATTTGCAGCAGTACATAGATACTCATTCCAAAGAAGTTGCTGATGCAAAGGTACTCCATGTTGAATTTGAGCAGAACGGAATAAAGGGCGAAGGAATGTATCTTGGAATTCTTGAAGATATATTGTCCGACTCTTATATTGCCGTTACACTGTGGTCAGGCTGGACTCCGAGAGGCGAATATCAGAACTGGTCTGATATATATACAAAAATACAGGCAAGCGTAAAATATACCGACTCATACAGGGCGCGTTTCAGCTCATCAACTGCGTCATATTCTGCCGACTCAAACAACACAAGCATGAGCGATGCATTCATGGACTCCTGGAACAAGCGCAACAAATCAGAGGATATCATGCGTCAGAAGCAGCAGGATGCAACACTTGGCTATGAGCGTGTTTACGATACCCAGACAGGAAGCATCTACCGCGCAGACAACGGATTTATGGAAAAATACAGCACTCTTGACGGACAGAGATATTCCGCAATATCAGACGATATGTATACAGAGGGCTATCAGGGCTATGTAAGCCTTGACTGATTATCAGGGGTGAGAAAATATGCTTGGCGAAAAGAAAATGCCCATCAATACAGTTTTCCGAAATAAAGACGGCGACCCTGTATGCAGCGGCTGGCTGCCCGAAGGATACAAGCCTGCGGCTGCCGAAATAGAAAGTGATTTTAAAAATATCGATATGCCTTATATCGTATGGCTGAAAGCAGGAAACAGCGAGGGCAAGGAATGGTTCTGGCGCTTCCTGAAAAAATACGGCGGTCTTAAAAGCAAAATAACTGCCGAAAACCGTTTCATGTTCTATGACGAATATCTTGATACGAACGCCATAAGCCTTTTGAATACAAAAAATATCCGTCTTGCAAAAAGATTTCCGCTTACCGATGAGGAGCTTAACGAGCTGAGAAACGTTCTTATAAAAAGACGTGATTCTCTGCTGAAGCTCAACACAGGTCTTATTGAATATGTAATACAAAGCATTTACGGAGAATGCGGCGCAAAGCTCTATGAAGCAGATATAAACGGACAGAAAAAGTATCTTGTACTGACGGCGTGTATAATGGGCTCGGAATACGGCACATTCAGCAGGGCTGTATATAATATGAATATGCAGAATCAGCAGATGCTTAATTCCATGCACAGTATGCTTGGAAGCAGCTGGTTCGGCAGACAGCAGAGCATGCCTCAGCAGCAGCCGGGCTTTGATGTAAGGTCGAATGTGCCCTTCGGACAGCACAGAACAGATAATCTTACAAGCGCAACGCTCACATGGGATATACTCAACTTTGCAGGCTTCATATCGCCTGTAGAGCCGTCCGAAAGTGAAGTAAGAGATTTCCTGAGCTTTGTCAGGACGGCGGAGCTGCATGAAAATTTCAGGCAGTTCATCGAACAGGTGCAGCAGGTAATGATAAATCAGAAAATGCAGGCTAATCAAATGATATTCAACGGCTGGCAGCAGACAATGAAGGTGCAGCAGCAATGCTTTGATAAAAGCTTTAATGCAATGAAGTCCGTATCGGATATGAGCTTTAAAATGACTCAGGACAGGATAGCGTCGGACAATGCCGCTTTTGACAACAGTGTGCGCAAGCAGCATGAGGCTATAATGGGCGTCAACACTTATGAAAAAACAGACGGAAGTACTGTAGAATTCTCCGTTGCCGCCGACCGTGTTTTCCAGAATACAAATGACCCGTCAATAACGGTAGGCATTGAGGGCGCAGGTCCCGGCTATGTACCGTTTGGCTGGACGGAGCTTAACAAGCTAAAGTAAAATAACGCAAAACGATATCACCCTTGCGGCACTGTCACTGAATGCCGCAAGGGTGATTTTTATACTGTCTTTATTTCGTCAAGGTCTGCGACAAATTCACAGACACAGTATGTATTTTTTGATTTTTTCATATCAAACTGAAAGCTCTGAAAAATCATTCGCTTAAAATATGCAGGTCGGAACAGGAAATGCTTCACTGCCCCGACCTGTAAACAAAACCCGCTGATAAAAAAGCTTGTACGGCTGTTAAACTGCATTATAGCTTTAGAACCCCCGCTTTAATGGCACCTGTCACTGCTTGTCCCACCCCCAAGGGAATTTGCAGGACGGGCTTTAAAATTCCGTATTTGCTCCTGCTTTACGCATTATCATAGCGGGCTTGTTTTATTTTTTTCCCAAGATATTCTTTTTTATATAAAGCAGGGTAAGCTCCTCGCCGTTTTCTTTCAGCATTTTAAGCATGAATTCAAGAAGCTTTTCGGTTTCAGGATGTATTATATAGTGTCCCCTCGACTTCTGAAAATATTCATAAGCATCCGCATCCGTATATTTTTCCTTTCTGTAATTCTTCGACGCCGCTACCCTGTCGCAGAACATCTCGACTACATATTTCACAGGCATTTTCATGCCTTCCATTTTATGTCCTTCTCCAAGACAGTAATCTATCCAGTATTCAAGGTGATGCTTGTTCCTGCCCTTATGGTGAAGCCATGCGGATGTATAGCCCTTTGCTTCTCTTTCCGCTGCGTTCGGACTTCTTGTTCCCTGATAGTACTTTGCCCCGACAAGAAATTCCGTAGGTGAATATTTTGACATATCATGCAGCAAGCCCTGTCTGTACAGACCTAACTTAAAGCAAAGTTCCATCACAAGCCGTTTATGATGATTTATAGTTTTCAGATGCTCAAGCCATTTCATTTCTTTCTCTCCATAATATTTTTTACTTATTTTAACTATTATACCACAATAGTTGCAAAAATGAAATAGCTGTGACCATTATTTTTTTAATAATATTGACAAATATAACTTAAAAGTAGTATTATTTTTATATAAGGAGATGATTTTTTATGATACTTAACGGAACAGAGATACCCCCCAATCTTGAACGCTATTCGACGCCGCCTGAATATCTTCAGTTCAGATATACATTTACGGAAAAAGAACTGGAAGTACTTAACAAAAAATATAAAAATAATATCATCATTACCGCTGTGATATCAGGCGTTATAATCCTATGCGCATATTTTGCGGCAAATTACTTTTTCGGATTATCAAAAAATAACGCATATGGTTCTGTAAATGATTTCTTTTATCTTTTGGGTATCATTATTATCATAACAAGTATCGTCGGCGCAGTTATTGCCATAGCAAGAGCCGCAAAAAAAGAATTCGGGATATGCAGCAACGGTATACTTCTCGATGCCTTTGATACGCGCTATCATGCTAACGGCTCAAAAAGGGGTCAGCATGCATTCTGCCTGAGTGCATGGTTCCCTGAAACAAATCAATACTGCCGCAGGATAAAGTGCGGCGATTTAAGAAGCTGGACATACGGCAGCTTTGAAAAGGGCGATGAAGTTACCGTATACAAGATAAACAAATATGAGGTGTTCGGGCTGTGCAGTCCGAGAAAATCCCCTATGAGATACATGTGACGATATTCCGTACTTTTTGTACGGGATATTTTAAATAATTGAAAATAAGCATTGACATTTTGCAAACTTTAGGGTATAATGATTAAGCTGTCAATTACGAGGTGTAACTCAGTTTGGTAGAGTGCTTGGTTTGGGACCAAGATGCCGCAGGTTCGAGTCCTGTCACCTCGATAGAAACGCCCCCTCGCTTATGCCTGGGGGCTGATTTTATAAATAACAGAGAATAAAGAATAAAAATGCTTTTACGGCGTTTCTGTATTATTCTTTATTCTTTTTTATTTATATTCTTGATAATATGCGCCGCGCCTGATATAATAGTCATATCAAAATAATTGAAAAGAGGTAGTCTGATATGTTTGATGCGGTAAAGGTAAAGAATGAATGCGTTGAATGGATAAGGAATTTTTTTGAAAAAAACGGTAAGGACTGTAATGCTGTCGTTGGTATTTCGGGCGGCAAGGACAGCTCTATAGTGGCTGCGCTCTGCGTTGAGGCGCTCGGCAAAGACAGAGTTATCGGAGTGCTTATGCCCTGCGGAGAACAGCATGATATCGATATGGCTAAGCTTCTTGTCGATACACTCGGTATAAAGCACTATATCGTAAACATAAAGGATGCTGTTGACGGTATAATTAAAAATATCCCCTTTGAGCTTCAGACTCAGAGTCTTACAAATCTTCCCCCAAGAATACGCATGTCAACACTCTATGCCGTTTCTCAGAGCAACAACGGACGTGTTGCAAATAC
>ONVG01000151.1 GCA_900321195.1 uncultured Eubacteriales bacterium | reverse complement strand
TTCGCAAAAGCGAGCCTTTGGGTATTTCTACAGCCGAAGGAACTGTAAGCTTTTGCATTGCATGGGGCGCTGCATCTATCTGTTCATTGTTTTCATTAAACATTGTTTCTATTTTTACGTTAAAAGGTATTCCGCTTGGCGGAAGTACATCAAGCGTATCGCCTGCGAAAAATCTGTTTCTCTGTGTCAGGTATGCTGTACCGTCTTTATAGTCATCACATACTGCAACGACCTCATATTTGCGTATATAACCGCCGTCAGATGTGACCTGTCCGGGTTCTCGGCCGTAGAAAAATCCTGTGTTATATTCACGGTGGCTCACTTTTTCAAGCTCTTCCTTTATCCAGGGCGCAAGCTTCCAGTTCTCCCCCTGTAAATAATAGTCGCTGAGCGCATGACGGTATGCATTTGTCGTTACGGCAACATAATATGCGGATTTTGCCCTGCCCTCTATTTTAAGGCTTTTTACGCCTGCTTTTAGTATGTCATCTATATGCTCTATCATGCAAAGGTCACGGGAATTATACAGATAAGTTCCGCCGTTTTCTTCTTCAACGGGGAAATACTGTCCCTCACGGTGTTCTTCAAAAAGATGATATTTCCAGCGGCATGGCTGAGCACAGTCTCCCCTGTTTGCATCTCTGCCTATCATATAGCTTGATATAAGGCATCTGCCGGAAAATGATACGCACATTGAGCCGTGTACAAATACTTCAAGCTCTAATCTTGGGTCTGTTTTTGCGCGTATGCCTGCTATATCGTCGAGTGAAAGCTCTCTTGCAAGCACTACTCTTGTCGCACCCATATCATAAAGAAATCCTGCCGTCTGATAATTCACTACGCCTGCCTGTGTCGAAACGTGCCTTTCCACATTCGGCGCATACTTTGCCGCAAGCTGCATTACTCCGAGGTCAGCAATTATGAATGCATCTGTTCCGCAGTCAGCGGCTTCTTCAAGGAATGACGGTATGCGGTCTATCTCATCATTTCTCGGAAGTGTATTGCATGTTACATACACCTTTACATTTTTTTCATGTGCTTTCTTTACAGACGCTCTCAATGTATCCATATCAAAATTTGTCGGAGCACTTCTCATACCAAACTGCTTTCCGGCAAGATATATTGCGTCCGCACCGAATTTCAATGCGCTTTCAAAACACTCTGCATCCCCTGCGGGACATAAAAGTTCTGCTTTGTTCATTATATCAACTCCCCTTTAATGATTTACATTATAACATTTGTGTTCATTCTATTCAAGTTTACTTTATCCGTTTTTTGATTTTATTTTCCGATTATGATGTACAATCCGGCAAGGCATATCAGAAAAACAATATTGTAATATGAAAATGTAAGAAGATAACGGCCTTTTGTGTTTTTGCCGTCCTTTCCGTCAAAGCTGACACAAAAGCTCTTATATGATATAAGACTTGCCATTGAAGCTATAAGCGTGCCGAGGCCTCCTATATCGGTACCTATTATAAGCGCAGGATAATTCTTTGTAAAGCCCGAAAGCATCAGCGCCGCAGGTACATTGCTTATGAACTGACTGGATATTGCTCCGGCAAGCACCTCTCTGCCGTTTACAAGCGACTGCAAATAATCTCTTACTGCCTGTATGCTGCCTATATTTCCTATGAATATAAAAAAGCATGTAAATGTGAGAAGAAGGAAATAATCCGCGCCGGAAAAAGCCTTTATATCAAGCGCGGCAATAAGCACCGCCGTACCTGCAAGGAATATCCAGAAAGGTACAAATCTGCATACAGTCATTATACCGAGCATGAACAGCAGTATATACACCATTATTTTAAGCTTATCCGATGGCTTATAAGGCTCAGGCTTTTTATTCTCTATCTTTGCGACAGGTTCTTTTTTGCAGAATATGAGTATCAGCAGCGTCAGGAGAACGAATGACAGAACTGTATAAGGCAGCATTAAAAGTATGAAGTCAACATATCCCATTTCGGAAAGGTTATAGAGATACAGGTTCTGCGGATTTCCTGACGGCAGCAGCATACTTCCTAAGTTTGCAGCTATCGTCTGTAATACGACTGTAAATACAGCCTTATGCTTAAGGCCTGATGTTTTGAGCGCATATATTGCAAAAGGTACAAACGCCACAAGTGCAACATCATTCGTTATAAGCATTGATGAGAAAAAACACAGCATTACAAGCACAAATACAAGCTGACGGCTGTTTTTTATCTTTGAAAGCAAAAATGCGCATATCCTGTCAAAGATACCTATGCGCTTCATAGCCGACATTATCAGCATAAGTCCCAAAAGAATTGCCAGAACACGAACATCTATATAATCAATATATTTTTCGCTGGGCAATACAATGAATGAAGATATCAATGCCAAAAGAAAAGATATTACAAATACCGTTTCCTTTTTCACTATCCTCTTTATGAATTCCATTTCCCTTCCTCCGTTTCTACACTTGATTATATTATGACTGCACATTTTTTTCAAGCCGTTTTTTTATTATCATAAAAAGCAAATGTTTATTTGTATAAAATATAGTACTTTTTGGAAAAAATGATAAATCTGTGTCTATAAGTAATTGACTATCAGACACAAAAAATAAGACATTTTGTGTCAATTTTGACGAACACCCTGTTATTTTTGTTACATTAGATAATTTTTCAAAGAATTTAACAAAAAAATTCAATATTTTTTTGTTAAAAAGGTTGCATTTTTATTTAATTTTGTGTAAAATGTATATATAAATACTAATCAGCAGTCAGCTCTATTGATAGGCTTAAAACAAATATTATTCAAAGAGAGGGAAAAATATGTCAAACAGATTATTTCAAGGTGTTATCCACCAGATGCGTGACACAATTGACAGAACGATCGGTGTTATTGACGAGACGTCTGTTGTTATCGCATGCAGCGAGCTTGGAAAAATCGGTGAGGTAAACGAACATATCACCTCAGAAATGCTCACCTCTGCCGCTCCGTTCGTACTTAACGGCTATACATATAAATCCTTCGGCAATAAACCGCGAGGTGAATATGCCGTTTTCGTTGCAGGCAACGATTATGCAGCTCAGAAATATGCCGCAATTCTTGCAATTTCTCTCGGCAGCATAAAGCAATACTATGATGAAAAATATGACAGAGGAAACTTTATCAAAAATGTTATCCTTGATAACATCCTCCCCGGTGATATATACCTTAAATCGAGAGAGCTTCGCTTTAATTCCGATGTTACAAGAGTATGTCTGCTTATAAAGATATCTTCAAAGACAGATATCTCAGCTTATGATGTTATACAGAACCTCTTCCCCGACAAGACAAAGGATTTCGTTATCAATATCAACGAGACCGATATAGCGCTTGTTAAGGAAATAAAAAACGACATTGACTCAAAAGACCTCGAAAAGCTTGCAAACTCTATCGTTGATACTCTTTCAGGCGAGTTCTATACTCACTGCGTTATCGGTATAGGCACACCGGTTACAGGTATTAAAGACCTTGCACGTTCATTCAAGGAAGCTCAGGTAGCGCTTGAAGTCGGAAAGGTATTCGATACCGAGCGCACTATCATCAGCTATGATAATCTTGGTATCGCAAGACTTGTTTATCAGCTCCCCACTACCCTTTGCGATATGTTCCTTAAAGAAGTATTCAAGAGAGGCTCTATAGAATCTCTCGACCAGGAAACACTCTTTACTATACAGCGTTTCTTTGAGAATAACCTCAATGTTTCCGAAACATCAAGAAAACTCTTCGTTCACAGAAATACTCTTGTCTATCGTCTTGAAAAGATCAAGAAGCTTACTGGTCTGGATCTGAGAGAATTTGAGGATGCTATCGTCTTCAAGGTTGCTCTTATGGTCAAGAAATATCTCTCCTCCAATCCTATCAAGTATTGATAACTGAATAGTTTCTACAGCAGGCATTGCAAATTCGTTTTTTGAGTTTGCAATGCCTGCTTTTTTATATTTATGTGTATATTAATCACTTGCATAGCTGTTTAAATGAAAAAAATTCCTTTTATAGCAATACTTCTATTTTTACTATTATCTATTGTTTTTCTCTTTTATCTATTCAGCCGAAACAGACCCTTAGTTATTATGGACTTTTGTGTATCAGATTATCGTAGTTATATTGA